>JBJEMK010000120.1:0-2557 GCA_051879635.1 Eubacterium sp. | reverse complement strand
TTGCTTTTACTTCAAGCAATGGCATAATGTTGTTCATAGCCTCCTCGAATACTTCAATAGCATCTCGTCCGGTCTTGTCTGCAACTCTGTTAAAAGCTCCGTATACAATCTTCTGAGCTACGCCTTTCTTACCATCAAGCATAATGTTGTTGATAAGCTTTGTAACTACCTTATTGTTATACATTGGATCTGCTAAAACGTCTCTTTTCTGAGTATGTCCTTTACGTGGCACGGTCCTTCCCTCCTTAATCATAAATATTAATTCTTAGGTACTCACTTGATTGTGTTCGCGCACGGTCTTAATAGTATATGTCTAAACAACAAATTCTAATAACCGGCACATTTCATTCAACCTGTGACAAATTTCGTTCTATTTCTTTGGTCTCTTAGCACCATACTTAGAACGGGCCTGACGTCTGTTGGCAACACCTGCTGTATCAAGTGTTCCTCTAACGATATGATATCTTGTACCTGGTAAGTCTTTTACTCTACCACCACGGATAAGAACAACACTATGTTCCTGAAGGTTGTGACCTTCACCCGGTATATAGCTTGTTACTTCAAGACCGTTAGAAAGACGAACTCTGGCAATCTTACGAAGTGCTGAGTTAGGCTTCTTAGGAGTAGCTGTTTTAACTGCTGTACAAACACCTCTCTTCTGTGGAGAAGCTGTGTCTGACATTTTCTTCTGCAAAGAGTTGTAGCTCTTAAGTAAAGCAGGTGCAGTTGATTTCTTTTCAGCTGATTTTCTTCCTTTTCTAACTAACTGGTTAAATGTTGGCATTAATTTTCACCTCCTGTTATTAGAATATTGTTAATAAATGCAATTTTGCGCGCCAAAATAAAGTGCATCTGGCGCACGCTATATTATTATAAGTTGCACAATAATAAAAGTCAAGGAATATTTTTTCCACTATTCCCTGACTTATACTTCAAAAATATTAATTATTTTACATATGCTTATCTATTTTCTGCCTAAGATTCTGCATGCATACATCCGTTTCATTTATTACAGTAGCACAAGAAGTAAGCTCTGCCATTATCTCATCATAGTTTTCAATATATTCCTTCTTATATCTAAGGTCATGGTCAAGACTGGCCCAAAAATCCATCGCCATAGTCCTTATCTGTACTTCAGCCTTCATTGGCATAGTACTGTCAGAAAAAAACACCGGAACTTCTAATATTATATGGTAACTTCTATACCCGTTAGGTTTGGGACTTTTAATATAATCTTTTACTTCCAGAATATTAATATCATCCTGGTTTGCCAGCATATTGGCGACTTCATATATATCATCTATATAAGAACATATAACGCGAAGTCCTGCAACATCCTTTATTTCACTCTGCATATTTTCTACTGTTACACCAAGATTTTTTCTTTTTAGTTTAGAAACAATGCTTTCAGGGCTCTTTATTCTCGTTTTAATAGAATTAATAGGATTCCTTTTATATCTTACAGACATATCCTTATTTAACACTTCAAGTTTAGTCTTGATTTCTAATATTGCACACTCATATCTCATCATCATTTCCTGAAATAATAAAGCATGTTCAAAAAAATCTTCTAATCCATCTGTGATACTTGTTCCGTTTTTATCGTTTATTAGTGTTTTTAATTCATAACTACTCATTTGTATAACCTCTCATTTATATAGTACTTTCCTTAGTCTAATACCTACCATTAATGTAATTATGTATTATTATACCACTAAATTGTGTCTATTTTGTAACCATTTCATCATTAATCTTTCTGGCCGCATATACAAAAGGTGTATCTGTAATACTTGTAACCCAGAATATAATATAACTTGAAACTGCTATACTGATAAGTGTTTTTGTATCATACATCCCCCCAAATGCTCCCCACGTAAACAATACTGCATTAAGAAGCTGCGACAACATAGTTGAACCATTGTTTCTAAGCCATAAAAATTTTCTTCTACTTCCAAACTTTTTACTGGTAAATTCCCACCATTTATGATACGCCCATACATCAAATTTTTGTATTACCGCATAAACGATTAATCCTGCCAGCATAGTTCTTGGCGTATTAGAAAAAATCGTTTTCATAGAAGGCATAGCCCAGTCATTGCTCCCTGGTGTATACAATAACCACCATTGGGAAAATATTATAAAAAGTACAGATGTAATTATCCCTATATTAACAGCTTTTACTGCCTTTTCTTTTCCTGATGTCTCACAAAGGATATCTGTAACTAAAAAAGTCGAAGCAAATAATACATTTCCAAGAGTCATTTCCATTCCAAATGCTTCTACAGTAATAAGAACTTCAATATTTGCTGCTATAGTTGCAAGAACAGTAAAGCACAGTAATCCTTCTTCTCCAAATATTTTATATGTCAGTAGTACACTGCCAAATATAATGAAAATTGATCCTATAAGTAATATTTCATTCATGATTCCTCTTTCCGGTTAATACAAATAAGGGCGCCACCAGGCGCCCTACTATACATTATGCATATATCTGTATTAGTCCTAGTTTTATTTATAGACAGGATGGATTTCGAACTGTCTTAATATATATTATTCT
>JBJEMK010000119.1:0-10214 GCA_051879635.1 Eubacterium sp. | reverse complement strand
TAGAAATCTCGGTTGTATTGCGTAAATCCTTAATAGGCATAATAAGTGGCATAATATTTCACTCCTCTCATTTGCACAATTATAGCATAATTATGTCCACAAAACAATATATAACAAGTCCTTCTCTTGTGAAACCACTCTTTTCTAATATTCTTTTTTGTCCTATAGTTTTCCATCTTCGATACATTCAAATATCCCTACCCACATAAGTTAAACAGTTATTTCAACCTGATTTCCCTCTATTCCTATAATACAGCTTTCATAATATCCATCCCCTGTTATTCTTGGACCGGATAATACCTCATATCCATCATTTTTGAGCGTTTGTGTTAACTCGTCCACTTTTTCTTTTGAACCAACACTAAAAGCTATATGAATATTTCAAGTCTTGCGCCATTTTCAAAAGTCAGAAAATAAGAACGAAAGTCTGTCGTTTTATTATGATAACCTTCGTTAGAAACAGCATTAAAATATTGAGTAAAAAATTCCTTTGCTTTTTCAAGGTTATTTACATACATCGCTATATGGTCTATTTTCATAAATTATTTTTACCTCCACAACTTCTAATTTGTTTACTTCTTATCTGACTTTGCTTTTTTATGAAACATCTTTAAGATTACAAACATGCCTCCAAGCATCAAAAAAGCTCCTGCTATGAACAACGCAATTGCGGCACCTTTATCGTCCACCAAGGTTGCGTCATATCCCATATAAACAAAGAGTCCCCCCATTCCGAAAAATACAGCCAAAACAATAAAAGCCGCTAAAATTCTTAAGGGTATGGGAACTGTCTTTTCAGAACCAAGTTCTATACTTCCTTCAATAATTATGTCAAATAAAAATTCAAGCAGAATTTCCATAAATAACACCTTCACCAAATTCAAATTCGTGCGTAATTTCAGACTCACCAGAAGCCTGAATTTTCATGTGTTCGATAAATCCCGATTTATCTCTCAATTTATTCATCACAATATGAAGCGATTTTCTTCTGGGTAAACAACTTTAAGTCGAGAAGTCCATGACTCATAAACACCATCAACAGATAAAAGACAACACCTATCAAAGGCACGGAAATATAATTAAGATTTTCAGTTGCAATTAATCCATAAACCAGCTTGCCGGTTACAACATATCTGATAAAATCAAATAATAAATAAGTCATTATCATAATAGGTGCAGTAAATATTCTTCGAATATAATCCCTCTTATCCTTTATTATCAGTTTGGTAGAAAACAGATAAAGAACTAAAAATATAATAGGATTAATTCCATGCATGAATAAAAACCCACCATAAAAATTAAAGTCATGCCATCCAAATATTTTAAAGAATACAGTAAAGAAAACAGTATTTATACAAGGTAAAACACATTGATATAAGAACACCGGCATAGATTTTTTCTTAATCAGACTGACACTTCCGTCTGTTAACAGCAAAAGTCCACACGAAGTATTTGAAATAAAAGTCAGTTCATATGCATGAGAAAAGTCAAAATTGTATCCATATAATACGGTGCCTAATATAAATGACCCCACAATCATTTTTAGAATATTTCCTGTTTTTTCGTTCATAAGATTTCACTCCCCTTCAAATTGGATTAACACAGGAAATAGGAATTTACGATATTTTATACATATCGTCTTGATAAAACATGATCGCATCATTTCTCTTTGCTTTTCTTAGCACCAAAATCACATTATATACATCTGGAAAAGGTGAAACCAATCCCATACATGCCATCCCAAACATTATACTATTTAATATTCTGTATTCAGCAGGACAAAAAATGAAGAAAATCAATGGTACTAATCCTAGTACAAAGGGTAATAAACACATTACAATAAATCTAAAGCGCTTCAATGGATAAGATGCAAGTGCAACGAATGTCACTTTCCCCTTCATCTTACCAATTGTTACATTCGCTTCTTTAGGATATACAATTCCATGTAACCATTCATGCACAATTAATAATACAAATCCAAGTAAAAAACCAACAAGTATAAACAATGGTGAAATAACGACAGTCCCACTTAATATAGTTTTGCATAACATAGTAGCAAAAAGTAGCATGCACAGTATTCCCGCAATAGGAGCCGACTTTTTCATCATATCATCGATACTTTGAGGTGTTTCTATCTTTACAGCATTATTAGGAAGGATTCCTGTCTGATATTCGTTTATATCATTTATTGATAATCTAACCTTAATCATCTCAATTACCTCTGCATATATTACGAATGACACCGCTCTATAAATCCCGATTTATATAACTCTATCCTTGTGCCTGCAAAATACCCATAAATTCTTCCGGTGGAACTGCTTTTGAATAATACCATCCTTGTAAATAATGACAGCCTATCTGTTCTAACTGAATTTTCATTTCTTCGGTCTCAACACCCTCTGCCACAATAAACAACTCCAAGGCCTTCAACATTCCAATCGTGTATTCCAATGTGACGCACGCTTTATTATTTTTAAAGGAATCCCATATAATATATTTATCAATTTTGATAATCTTAAATGGCATATGATTGATATAGTCAATATTTGCATTACCGGAACCATAATCATCCAAGGAAAATGAAATGCCATAATCAACTAACGCATTAATATTGTCTGAAATGGTGGTTGCACCATTCCCTGTTGCAGTCTCTGTAATTTCGATGTTAATCTGGGATGGCGAAACCTCGTATTCTTCCAGTATCTGCCTCACTCGATTCGCAAAATCATGCTGAATCAGCTGAATCAGACTAATATTTACCTCTATGTACTTCACTGAGGTCTTTGCAAGTTCAAAATCCCGAATAAACTGGCAAACCTTCTTTAAAATCATCTCTCCCATTTCCACAATCAAACCGTTCTTCTCCGCAATCGGAATAAACTCCTCAGGAGAAATCCAGCCAAGCTCTTCATCATGTAACCGCACCAAAGCTTCAGCCGCACTATAAATTCCCTCTGTCACGGAAAAAATCGGTTGATAATACACCATAAGTTCATCTCGGTCAAGCGCAAGTTTAACAGCCTTCTCAATGGCCTTATCCCTTTTAATCTTATCAAGCGCAATCTCACCGATCTTCGTAATCTGCCCCTTCCTGGTCTTCTTCGCAATACTCATGGAGTAATCCACAACTTCTACTAATTCACCATAAGACTGTGCATCTCTGGGACATTCCATACAGCAAATAGAACCGGATAACATAATTGCAGTCTGAGTATCATTAAACCAAGGATGCCGAAATCGCTCCAGAATATGCTCTGCCATATCCATCACATTCTCTACATGCTTGTCTACTACAACGCAAAACTGGTCAGATCCAAAACGGAAAACCGTTCTATTTCCCGGCATCCGTTCCAGGAAATGCCCAATCTGATACAGCAGGCGATCACCTGTCTCCACGCCATAGGTCTTATTGACAAATTTAAAATCATCCATTGCCACAACAATAACACCAAATCTCTTATGTTCAAGAAATTTATTATGTATATACTCTCCAAAAAATCTCCGATTAAACAATTTGGTCATCACATCTGTCACAGTTCCTGAGTTCTGCTGATAATGGAACAACGTCATAGAAACCCCCACCAGCATTAGATTTAACACCGGATAATAGAAGAATACCTGAGCAACACATGCCGCAATGCCACACATCAGATTAAATACCAACGGAATAAAACGGAGAAACTGGAAATTCTGCTTAAACCGTATAATCGTAACCACACAGATTCCAATCATTACCGCATCAATGGCATACATCACCCATCCGATACCATAAACGGCATACCTTTCATTTTCAAAGGTAAATGCCCATCGGAATATCGGATTCAACAACAAAATAATACCATCTGTCAAAAAAGCAATATAATAAAAAAGACGCAACGGTTTTATCTTCTTTACATCTACATGCGCCAACACCAGCAGATAATAAGAAAATGAAATCGGAATCATATTAATCGCCAAGGTCTGAAGCGTCAATACATTATAAAATGCCGAATACCCCACCTTATCCATATTCCTTGCCATCAAGGTTGCTATAATCTCCAAGCTGGTTGCAGCAAAGGTAGTCATTAGATATATCAAAAATATCCGGTGACTTCGAATAGGAACCCGTCGTTCGCTAAAATACCATATTAAAATAAGCAGCAAAAAGAAAATCGCTGCAATGTCAAAGGATAAATTCCAATATGTCATACAAAGAACCCCTCTTTTGTTTCTCTTTCTTCCCCTCATATGATTATAGCCTAAACCTGACATTTGCACAATCAAAAATATATCATTAACCGCCTGTTATAAATGAAATGTCAATTTCATTAAATAGTATCAAATTTTTAATTGCTTAATAAATCTTAATTGAGTCTTTTCATCATCAAAACCCATTTTACGATAAAACATATGAGCCTCTTTTCTCGAGCCACCGGAGTTTACTCTCAATTCTGATATACCAACCCCCTTTGCCCAGTTCTCAACAGATGTAATAAGTTGTTCTCCAATTCTTTGTCTACGGACTTGACTTGAAACTGCCAATCCTAATATATTAGCCATGCTTGGATAATACAACAAATCATATCTTTCTACATGTATAAATCCAACCACTTTATCATCAATTACAGCAACAAACACACACTCACGACTTTTATCCAAATTGGCAATACGCATTTCGACTAATTTATCATCACAATGGTATCCTAAATCGTTTGTACATATTTCACTTAATTCCTTGCTGTCAGTTATTGTTGCTTCTCGTATCATTATTTCATTCTCCACTTCAGTGTATTAACTAGGCTCTAACAGTTCATAAAATAACATGTTTATCGCTCAACCTCCCAGGCTGGCATGATTCATATACTTTATAAATCACTTGTAACCATATATTATGAATGTCCCTTCCTCATCTTCTATAGCCTCATACTTAATATTAGTCTTACTAATTTTCTCAATAAATATATCCGTATGATTTTCACTTGTATACTCGTCCTCTAAGAGTCTGCCTCTATAGACTCGCTTCACATGGATTGGTCTAATCTTAATCCACTCAAAATAGCGACTGTTTATACCGGGCAGATATTCATCACCACTTATAGTCCAATAACCGTCCTCAGCTTCTTCAGCTAGTAGCTTATAGTTTATACACACATCATGACCAGTTTGATCCTCAATCTGACGGATAATATCAAAAACCTGATCCCATCTAGTCTTATTCATATAGGATGTTAAGTTGTTATCCTCGATGTACTTAAGGTATTTCTCTGTAGGTGTCTTACGCTTATCAAAACGTCCTGAATGCAAATCATTTATGAATCGTTGCAGATAAATATGAGTATCCTTACCAACCTTCCTCATAGAATATGTATGGGAAATCTGCTCTCCATTTCTAGTCGCATAATAATATCCATTCCAAAGAGTCTGGTACAAAACAAAATGGATTCCACGGGCAAATTTAACCTCTATGGCAACCATTCCAGTATGTTCTGTATTAATACATGGAAGAAAATCCAAAACCTCTCCCTCAAAAAAATCTAAAAGGGGAAGAAAATAATCTCTTGTCTCCATTGCAATCTGATTAATCTTTGTCATTATTATTCCTCTTTTTTTCTTCTATGTAACATTCTTTTTTTATCTTTAAACTCATTAAATAGGAATTTACGCGTCCTACAAGCGGTGTGCAGACAGGACGGAATACAGCCGTAATATTCTTTGTGAAGCCACATTACAAACATCAACTTCTGCCCATAATCGCTTAAAACTTTTTACCCTCTTTAATAAATTCTAAAATATTAACATGTTTTATCCCATTTCTTTTTTGAAGCAAATAATCTGTTGTCACAACGTACTTCATATAATTATCTCTAATCATTTCCAATGGTTTATATTCTCTATCTTCGGTTTGCTTACTCTCATTTATTGTATACGCAACCTGAACATATGAATAATTTTGTTCCATATCTCTAAGAATAAAATCACACTCAAGCTTTCCAATTCTACCAACACTTACCGCATAATTAATTCCTCGAGCATACAGGTATACCATATTTTCCAAAGCAGGTCCATAATTTATACGATTATCTGTATTAAATGCAAAATAGAATGATGTGTCTGCCAGATAGTATTTTTTCTCACCGCTCAAAGCTTTTTTGGATTTCATATCAAATCGATTGCATGGATAAAGAATCTTTGCATCAACCAACGCATCTATATAACGTTTTAAAGTTGCACGTTGTACAGATAGCCCAACCTTTTCAAGAGAACGTTGAAGGCTTTGTATACTCATAGTAGCACCAAAGTTATTAATAACAAATCCTCTGACCGCTTCAAAGACTTCCACATTGCGAATCTTAACTCTTTTCTTAATATCTTTTTCAAAGATCTCTTGTATTACAGATTTTGTGTATGCCTGCTTTTCTTCAGATGTGTCAAATCTAACTGTGCGGGGAAATCCACCTTCTCTAAGAAATTTATCCAGTTCAATATTCAGATTATTATCAATAGGTTTCTGATAAAATTTTTTCATTGAAAGGTATTCATTGAAATTTAGAGTAAATAGTTCAAATTCTACATATCTTCCGGTAAGTTTTGTAGCCAACTCTCCACTTAACAGATATGAATTTGAACCGGTAATGAAAATAGAATAGTCTCCATCATTTCTGAACGCATTGATAATTTCCTCAAAGTTCTGAATATTTTGTATTTCATCTACAAATAAATACTTGATTTCATTAGAAATCGATAGTGCATCTACTATCTCTTCAAATTCATCGTCTGTTTTTATTTTTCTATACTTTCTTGAATCAAGATCTAAATATAGGATACGATCTTCGCTAACACCCTCGCTAATCAATTCATCCTTTATCATTTCCATCAGACTTGATTTTCCGCAGCGCCTGACACCAGTGATGACTTTTATAATGTCGGTATCATGATAAAACCCTCTAATTTTTGAAAGATACTGTTCTCTACGATATAATTCCATAATGCGCACCTCTTTTTACAATCTATACATTATAGTATATTTTAAAAGCATCTATTTAACAACACATTTTTTATATTTTTACAAAAATGTGTGTCGTTAAAATTATTTTTCCTTATATCACAAGTCTTTCTAAGTATTTACACCTATCGCACCGAACTATTTTATTCTGTTGGATTCTTTCGTCCTATACATAAAGACACCCGACAACACATCTTCTACAATGCATTGTCGGGCAATTATCTACTAATGAATATAGACTTTATTTTACGGTTATCTTGACAGTTGCTTTCTTTCCGCTCTTAAGAGTTACGGTAATCGTTGCTGTACCCTTCTTAACAGCCTTAATCTTTCCGTTCTTAACAGTTGCAATCTTCTTGTTGCTGGTCTTCCATGACTTAACCGCATCGCCTTTGGCAAGCTTTGATACCTTAATCGTTAATGTCTTGCCTTTCTTAATTGTCGCCTTTGTCTTGGAAAGCTTTATGGTTGGTTTAAGCTTCGCAATTGTTTTCTTCTCAGTCTTACCACATTTGGTACACTTGTGTTCCTTCTTACCTGTGGCAAGTACTGTTGCTGCCTTTGTAGTCTTCCAGCTACTATATGTATGCTTGCCTGTTGCTTCTATCGTCTTCTGTGCGGTGATTACGGTTCCACATACTGAGCAGTGTGAACCTTCTGTTTTTCCTGTCTTTACACAAGTAGCCGCTACTGCCGGGTCTGTGACTACGGTATGCTGTAACACGGAAATGTCCTCAGTCTTTGTTTCCCCACATAACGTACATGTATATGTTTTTGTTCCCTTTTTCGTGCAGGTTGCATTTGCAGTTACAACTCCGTCTCCCCATGTATGAGTTTTACACTCATCAATAACTACAAATGATATATTCCTTTCCTGTGCAAATTGCTGTGCATATGAATTCGCATATCCATGAATTTCTGACAGATTCTCCCATCCACAAGGCTGTTCATCAAAATCATCAAACCATGGTTCCACTTCGTAATCTACTATTGTTGATACACTTCTAGGAATTTCTATTACTTTTAAATTTTCACACCCGGAAAATGCCCACATGGCAATTTCAGTAACACCTTCCGGTATAAAAACTTCAGACAAATTATCGCAATCATAAAATGTTGCCATTTCAATTTTTGATATTTTACTTGGTAATTTAATACTTGTTAAGCTATTACAATTTGCAAAAGATATATCATATATACGAGTAATACTATCCGGAAAATTTATGCTTGATAATTTACCACAATGACTAAAAGCATGTTGCCCTATTTCTAAAATTCCTTCTGGAAGCACAACTGTTTCCAAATTGTCACACCCGGAAAAAGCACCCTCCATTACACTTTTTATACCTTCAAGAATCACAACCGACTTAATGTCTTCTTTTTTTATATCTATATCTGTATTATTGAGACTCAAAGTCGGATAATAATTTATATAATCATTTTTCGGTCCAAAAGTTAATATTCCATCTTCAGACAGCGACCAATCTATCATGGCATTACATCCCAAAAACATATCATAACCAATATCTATGCCATCCGGTAGGCTAACATTTGATAAACTGCTACAATAACAAAATGCTTTCCCTCCTATGCTTGTTACACTGTCTGGTATTGTTATACTTTCCAGACTACTACAGCCACAAAATGCACCACGATTTATTCTTGTTACGCTATCCGGTATCGTTATACTTTCCAGACTACTACAGCCATAAAATGCATCGCTTCCTATACTTGTTACACTATCCGGTATCGTTATACTTTCCAGACTACTACAGCCATAAAATGCATCGCTTCCTATACTTGTTACACTATCCGGTATCATTATACTTTTCAAACTACTACAACCGCTAAATACACCACCTTCTATACTTGTTACGTTGTTCGGTATCGTTATACTTCCCAGACTACTACAGCCATAAAATACGCTGTTTCCTATGTTTGTTACGCTTTCCGGTATCTCTATACTTTCCAAACTACTACAGTCATAAAATACGCTGTTTCCTATGTTTGTTACGCTTTCCGGTATCGTTATACTTCCCAGACTACTACAGCCATAAAATGCCCTATCTTCTATACTGGCTACGCTACCCAAAATTGTTATGTTTTTCAGATTGCTACAACCATAAAATGTGTTAATACCTATGTTTGTTATGTTTTTCGGTATGGTTATACTTTCCAGACTACTACAGTCCTCAAATGCACAATCCCCTATACTTGTTAGATTATCTGAAATCGTTATACTCTTAAGATTACTACAGCCTGAAAATGCACTATCTTGTATGATGGTTACGCTATCTGGTATCACTACACTGGTTAATTCCTCACATCCCGCAAAACCATCTTCAACAATCCTTGTTACACCCTCTGGGATTGTTACACTTTTTAACTTACTGCATCTTTCAAACGTAACAGCAATATTATCACCCGTTATCTTTGCCGGCAATACTACTTCTTCCAGACTACTACATCCATAAAAATTAATATTACTCATTTCCATAGCACTTTGTGGAATAACAACACTTTTTAAACTGCTACATTTAAAAAACATTTTTCCACTTATGCTTGTGACTCCTTCTGGTATTGTTATATCTGTCAGGCTACTACATTCGTCAAATGCAAAATCACCTATACTGATAACACCTTCCGGTATTGTTATATCTGTCAAACTACTACATCCAGAAAAAGCATAGTCACCTATACTTGTAACTCCTTCTGGTATTATTATATCTGTCAAACTACTGCAAGCAAGAAATGCTTCATCTCCAATACCAGTTACACCAGGTTCAATAATAACCGAAATAACTTCTGAACATGGAAAACGGTCAATACTACGATACACTATCTCTCCACTTCCACTTATTGTAAGCGTACCATCCTCTGTAAGTGTCCATGTAAGGTCATCACCACATGTACCTGAATCAACAATACTGCCTCCTGTACTTTCTTCTGCATAGACTGTATTCACATTGGCATTTATCGCACCAAAGGACAGAAATGCCATAGAAAAAGCCAATGCAAATCTTAATATTTTCTTCCTCATTTTCTCCCTCCTCATAATAAATTTCTCATTTAGAATTGTACCATGTTATACGACTATGAACAATATTATACTTAATCAAAACGCTGTATTCTTGATTGCACACTGAACTAAATCATCTGTTTTAACGAAGAATAACCATTTATCTCTTCTTATACGTGAATATAATACCCACCACAGAAACCAAAAACACAA
>JBJEMK010000118.1:0-2589 GCA_051879635.1 Eubacterium sp. | reverse complement strand
CATAAACTTTTGTGGTTCCTACTTTATTTCCGGTTATAAAACCATATTGGTTAACTGTTGCTATTTTTTCATCTGCAGAATACCATTTAACAGTTCCGGCATAAGACTTATTAGTTTTTTCCTGAACATGTACCTTTGAATCTTTAGCAACGGTTACTTTACTTTTATTAAATCTTATGTAGTTATCCTCTTTATTTTTAGTTCCTGCCATAACTGTCAACGAGACGCAAAAAACAGTTAGTACAAATACCATAAATAAAATGTTGACTTTTTTTAAATATAATCTGCTCATCATACTTCCCCCTGATTTGTCAGATGTTACTCATCCATAATACCATTTACTTTTGTAAGAGTCCTTGGAAGCGCATCCTTAGAATTCTTCCATGGTTCATTCCTATACATATAATCAAACTTATTAATAAACCAGTTGATATCCTCTCTTATACGTTCCATATTTTCATAATATAACTTATTAGTAACGTCAGTAAATTCATCCAATTGTTTAGAATTGAAATGTTTTGACGCTCCACGTATTAATTCGGCATAATGTTTTGTGCAAAAACCCTTTGATGTTTCATAAGTTTTTTTAAATTCTTTGTCTGTTTTCCATAGGTGATATATAGTTGCAATGTATCTGTCAAATACTGCATCTACCCTGTCGCATACATAGCATGAATTATCAAGATTATCAATATAATTCAAAAGGCTGCTAAAATCCTTCTTATGAAACAGCGTGCTTGGCTTATCTGCTGCCGAAAGTTTAGCAATATCACTATTGGTTTTTTTTAGATGGGTACTAAGAATCAGTGCCATACCCAATCTGTTTTCACATGCCATAAGTTGTCTGGCATGTTCTTTACAAAAGCCTGTCTTATCTGTAGCCGCTCTTATATCATCTTCCATATAGCTTGGACCCATAACAAATTCTATCACAGATTTCTCTATGGCATTATACATATTACATAATGGACATTCGCAATCATGTGAATATGCTTCTTTAACCGGTATAGTATATAATTTTTCAGGCATATTTTCTCCTATTTATTTACAGGTAATTTAAATGAACTCTTTAAAGAAACAATTCTATTGAAAACAAGTTCATCGTCTGTTGTATCCTTTGTATCAACACAAAAATATCCTTGTCTTACAAACTGGAACTTGTCCCCCGGCTTTGCTTTTGCAAATTCCGGTTCAAGATAACAGTTATCCAATATAGTTAATGAATTCGGATTTATATTAAGCGTACCATCATCATTAAGTTTGCCCTTTTCTTCATCAACAATATTTTCATAGAGCCTTACCTGCGCCTTTATTGCATGTCTTGCAGATACCCAATGAATTGTTCCTTTTACCTTTCTTCCCGTAAATCCCGAACCGCTTCTGGTTTCCGGATCGTAAGTACAGTGAACTTCTGTAACATTACCGTTTTCATCTTTAACAAAGCTTTCACATTTTACAAAGTACGCATTCATTAGACGAACTTCATTACCCGGAAACAGTCTGAAATATTTCTTAGGAGGCTCCTCCATGAAATCTTCCCTTTCAATATATAATTCTCTGCAGAACGGAACTTTTCTCTTGCCCATTTCAGGATTTTCCATATTATAATCAACATCCATCCATTCCGTTTTATCTTCAGGATAATTATCAATTATTAATCTGACCGGATCTGTAACAGCCATCATACGCTTACTTTTCATCTTCAAATCTTCTCGTATGCAATATTCCAGCATAGCATAATCAACAGAACTGTTACTCTTAGATATACCACATAATTCAACAAACATTCTTATTGACTCAGGGGTAAAACCTCTTCTTCTAAGAGCTGCAATTGATACAAGTCTTGGATCATCCCATCCGTCTACAATACCATCCTCAACCAGCTTCTTAATATATCTTTTACCTGTTATAACATTTGTAAGATATAATTTTGCAAATTCAATCTGCTTAGGTGGCTGAGGAAATTCTAACTCCTTTACAACCCAGTCATACAGAGGTCTGTGGTCTTCAAATTCAAGCGTACATATAGAATGCGTAACACCTTCTATAGCATCTTCTATAGGGTGGGCAAAATCATACATCGGATAAATACACCATTTATCACCTGTGTTATGGTGCGTCATATGAGCAACTCTGTAAATTACAGGATCACGCATATTAATGTTTGGCGATGCCATATCAATTTTAGCTCTTAATACTTTTTCTCCATCAGCATACAATCCGTTTTTCATATTTTCAAAAAGCTGTAAATTCTCTTCTATGCTTCTATCTCTATATGGGCTGTTCTTACCAGGCTGTGTAAGCGTGCCTCTATATTCCTTTATCTCATCAGGAGTAAGGTCGCATACAAAAGCCTTACCTTTTTTTATAAGTTTTACCGCACATTCATACATACTGTCAAAATAATCAGATGCAAAAAAAAGTCTGTCCTCATAATCTGCTCCCAGCCATGCAACATCAGACTTTATTGATTCAACAAATTCCATATCTTCTTTTGTAGGATTGGTATCGTCAAATCTTAAATTAAATTTGCCATTATATTCCTTTGCCAGCCCATAGTTTAATAATATAGATTTAGCATGTCCTATA
>JBJEMK010000117.1:0-10314 GCA_051879635.1 Eubacterium sp. | reverse complement strand
CAAAATCTATAAGCCTTTGCATTATTTCCCTGCCCAGACCTCTTTTTTGTGAGGCCGGACTTATTATGATATCCTGTATATAGCAGATTACCGCTCCGTCACCTATAATACGTCCCATACCACAAGGTTTTTCGTCCTCATATGCAACTATTGTATAAAGGCTTCTATCCAAAGCCTTCTGCGCCTGCTCTTTTGTCAAATCCTTCCAGTGCGCTTCTTTTCTTAGTGCCAGATATGTATCAACATCAAGTTTGTTTTCTTTAAATTTAATCATTATTTTCCTCTGTTTATATATATATGGATATAAAAACGCATAATACCAATTAATTATACAATATCTTGTGTTTTTATTCAAGTTTTACGGTTGTTTCATCATTATGATTTTAAATAAAAATTATTTTACATATTAAAATATTATAATGCTACTTAAATAAAATTATCTGCATATACAAATAATAAGAATAAATATTTAGAGGAGTGTTATAATTTGTACATCAAAAACCTGCACCTGACTTTAATTTATCGTATTGTATTTCTTATCTTGTGCGGATATGGACTTTCAATGCATTTGTCATTAGATGATGTTGAAGAAAATATTCATATGATTTCATACTTCACAGTTCAAAGTAATATGTTATGTTTTTTTGTGTTTTTTGTTCTTGTCCTTCAGGCAATTTTTCATATCCCTCCCGGTAGAATAACATATATAATGAAAGGGCTTGTTACACTTGCAATATTAATTACTTTTCTCTCATTTCATTTTGTTATCGCAAAATATGATTTTATCAACTTCTCAATATATTCTTTTAATGTTGCGCCTAAAGATTTATTTGCACACTACATTGTTCCTATAATGGTTGTATCAGACTGGCTGCTATTTCAACCCAAAGGTAACTTTATGCCAAAAGACCCTTTTTACTGGCTTATATTTCCACTTGTGTATTGTGTTGTTACTATGTTTCGCTCCTCTGCGGGTCTTTGTGGAACATTTGTAGGAAACTCAAAATACCCCTACTTCTTCCTTGATATAGAAGACTTAGGGGTACTAAAATTTATTACTTTTATTGTTTTATATACAGTTTTTATATTATTTGCCGGCTATATAATCGTAGTATTGGATCATGCTTTTGATGGCTGGAAGTCACACAAATAACATTACGTTTATTACCTTACACGCTCCGGAAATCCTACTTTTTTCTGTACCTTTCTAAGCGTTTTGTTAGCATAATATCCGGCTTTTTCTGAATTTTCTTTAATAATTCCATCAATATATGCCTTGTCCTTGCTAAGCTGGGCAAATTTATCCTGAACAGGTTTGAGATGGTCTGCAACTGTTTCTCCTACTGCCAGTTTGAACTCACCATAACCTTTACCTGCAAACTCCTTTTCAACCTCTGCAGGCGTCTGCCTGGTTATCGACGTATATATATCAATGAGATTCTTAATTCCCGGCTTCTCATCTTTATACAAAATTTCCGTGTCAGAGTCTGTTACCGCCCTTTTAAATTTACGGATAATTGTATCGTAATCATCAAGCAGATAAATGCTTGCATTAGGGTTTTCATCAGACTTGGACATCTTCTTTGTTGGATCCTGAAGACTCATAATCTTTGCTCCCGTCTTTCCGATATATGGTTCAGGTATAGTAAATACATCTCCGTATATTCCATTAAATCTGTTTGCAATATCCCTGGTTATTTCTAAGTGCTGCTTCTGGTCAACCCCTACAGGCACAACATCTGACTGGAACAGTAAAATATCTGCTGCCATAAGCACCGGATATGTAAAAAGTCCTGCATTAATATTATCTGCATGCTTGGACGCCTTATCCTTGAACTGCGTCATTCTCTGAAGCTCACCCATATATGTAAAACAGTTAAGAATCCATGCAAGCTCTGCATGTGCTGAAACATGAGACTGATAATAAAGACAATTCTTTTCCGGATCAAGACCTGCTGCTATATATAACATCAAAAGATTTCTTGCCCGTTTTCTAAGTTCAGCCGGTTCCTGGCGTACTGTAATAGAATGTTCATCTACAACACAATAAAATGTCTGGTACTCATCTGCGATATCTACCCAGTTCTTAAGCGCTCCCAGATAATTACCTAATGTAATTGTTCCTGTTGCCTGCATACCGCTGAATAATGTTTTCTTTCCGTCTAGCATAATTTCCTCCATGACCTCAAATTTTAGTCTGCGTATATTATTATAATAATTCAATTATAATTTATCAAGGTTATTATAAAATCAACATCACTTAAACGTGTTTATTTATTGTACTTCTTCAAAATAATCTACTACTGCACATGCAATTGCCTGTGCGTATCGTTTTTTGTATTTATCAAATATTTTATTATCATTATCATTTGACATGAATCCCATTTCAATGAGACTTGCTGTCATTTTTGTATATTTTATTACATCCCAGTTAACAGTATTGTCATCTGCCGTGCCGTTTGTCATTGTCCTAATGTTCATACCACCTGATATTTCCATTCTATCTTTTAGGGCATTCCCCAGCAGCCAGTCGGAATCTTTAGCAAGTGCATTTATATAAATCTCTATGCCATTAATATCTGCGTCATAACTATAATAATTTCTGTGAAAGCACAAAAACAAATCTGCATCTGCATTATTTGCAATGTCTGCACGCTCTTTTAGGGAAACATATGTATCATCTTCCCTCGTCATAATAACAGTTGCACCTTTTGCTTCCAAGGCATTCTTAACTATGCAGGCAAATTCAAGATTTTCATCACTTTCATATCTGGTGTCGGTCTGAGTGCCCGGATCATTTCCACCATGTCCTGCATCTACACAGATTACTTTTCCTTTCAGTTCATCTGTCTTCTTAAATCCATTTCCCGGGTTACAAATAATTGCTATTAATGCAATTACAGCGATGCCTGCCGCCAGCAATATATTTTTGTTTCTTTGTACTTTTCTTTTTTGCTTCTTTTGTCTTCTTCTTGTCATATTTTTGTGATAAAATATAATATATCAAAATAAATTTTAATAATTTGGAGTAACATATATGGAAAAAATCACAAGCTTTACTATTAATCATTTAAAACTTCTTCCGGGCGTTTATGTTTCCCGTAAAGATACTTTTAACGAAAATACTATCACTACATTTGATATACGCATTACCAGACCCAATTATGAGCCTGTACTAAATACCGCTGAAATCCATACTATAGAACATCTTGGCGCTACTTTTTTAAGAAATCATCCTGTCTATGGCCCCCTTACCATATATTTTGGTCCTATGGGCTGCCGTACAGGATTTTACCTTTTGCTGTATGGTGATTACGAATCACAGACAATCATATCTCTGATAAAAGAGATGTTCATATTTATAAGAGATTATGAAGGTGATGTTCCCGGAGCAAGTGCCAGAGATTGTGGAAACTATCTTGATATGAATCTCAATATGGCCAAATTTACTGCCCAAAAATATCTCAATGATGTTCTGAATAATATTAATGATTCCAGACTTGTTTACCCTGCTGATTAATAATTAATGCAGTAAAATGCTTATAACCCATATTATGAGCATATGCAATGGATATATAATATAAAACATATACCTGAACTTATATCTGCCCGGCTTATTGTTGTAAAACCATATAAATGGAATAGAAAAAATGCCAATTATTTGTATACCGCCATACGCTACTATATTAAGCAATGCGTTTCCTATAGATTTATTTATCTTATTATCTCTAAAAAAATAAAATACTGCAATAAATAAAACCCCTGCATATGTATAGTCTGTCCTAAGAAGATAAGTTGCAAACATAGCACATACTACAACCATAGCCGTATATACCCACGAATCATTATTGCAATTTTTCTTTATCTGCATATCTATAAACATCATCACCAGACCAATAGCCAGAGTAAACATAATATTTTGCTCTGACAGCCACTTGCCATAATCAGTTCCAAAATGTAAAAGGTCAAATGGCACTTCTGAAATAATTGCAAATATTCCCATTCTCAGTATATACTTTTTGATATCTTTAGTATGTATAAACCCTTCTACCAGAACAAATGCAAATATAGGGAAGCTTATCCTTCCTATTCCGCAGAATATCCAATAATACACACTATTCTCCTGGAGTAAAGTTGTACCTATATGGTCAATAATCATTGCCACCAATGCAATTATCTTAAGCATTAGAATAGAAAATCCAAACGTATTGTTTTCTTCCATAATATTACTGTCCTTGTGCTATTTTGAAATAAATACTGCCACTGTTCTTGATGGTACCATGTAAGTCTTTTGTTCTGTTAACAGGGTAAATTCAGGTTTACCTGTATCCCATTCTGTATCAGCAGTAGTAAATGCCAGATACCATTTATGTTTTTTATCTGCAACAGGAAGGCCGAATTTCTTATCCTCCCAATGCATATTATATGCTATATAAATATCATTCTCATATTCATCTGCATATGCTCCACAATACATTATTGCAAAATGTCTGTTAATATGATTAAAGTCTGCCGTCCATGCCCTGGTTCCATGATATGACATGTCCGGAAGTCCTTTAGACAAATAATCCATCTGACGCATCTCATCCTTCATATGAAGTATACCATGCTCTTTTCTAAATTTAATCAGAAACCGTGTATATGCAAGTATTTCCCTGTTCATAACATTCATATTCCAATTAATCCACGATATTTCATTGTCCTGGCAGTATGGATTATTATTGCCATGCTGAGTATTACAGCGTTCATCTCCCATAAATATAAGTGGTACTCCCTGACTTAACAGCAAAAATGCCAGAGCATTCTTTATTTGTCGTTTACGCAGTTCGCATATCTTCTTTTTCTTTGTAGGCCCTTCTATTCCCCAGTTCCACGAATAATTATATTCAGGTCCGTCATGATTATTTTCTCCGTTAATATCATTATGTTTACGTTCATAGGATACCGTATCAAACAGAGTAAATTGTCCATGATTAGAAACATAGTTTATCTTCGCCGTATCTATCGGATTAACCTTCACATGATGCGCCATCTGAGATACCTGATCCTCATCACCCTTTAAAAATCTTCTGGCTGTAACCATAAATCCTTCGTTGCATGTAGCTATGTGCCTGTTTTCAGCATTATTGGAAAAATAGTCATAACAACCCGGAAATCCGACACCTATAATCTTAATATCTGAAAGCAGTTCTTCTTCAAACAAATATGAATTTGCATCATTATTTCCCGTAATATGAACACCATCTATATGATAATTAAGTACCCAGTAATTTATGCAGTCAATTATTGTGCTTTTCTTTACTGTATTATCAAAATAGAACTCCATACATATCTCAATGCCTTCTGCATGTAAAGCCTTTACCAGTTCTTTGAACTCATTTACCTGCCCACCGGCAGCAGAATCGTATGCATATGATGCCTTTGGCGCAAAATAGAATCCATCTGTATATCCCCAGTAATTAATATGGTTATCTGACGGTTTTCCAAGTGGCATATTATATTTGTCATTTGTACAGATTACCTCATTAAAATCATATGCAGGCATAAGTTCAATCATGGTTATTCCCAATTCCTTAAAATATGGAATCTTTTCTTTTATACCTAAAAAAGTCCCCTTATGCTTTACCTTAGATGACTTATCCTTTGTAAAGCCACGTACATGTATCCTGTATATTATAGTATTATTAAATGAAATCTGTGGTTTATTATCACCACCCCAGTCAAATTTATCTTGAATAATTGCACATGTATACTCTGATACAGGCGTGCCAAATTCATTACGGCCATTTATGGCTTTTGCATACTTGTCATGTACAATTAAGCCATTTTCCATAAAATTATAGTCATAGTCCTTTATACAGTCCCCTAAAATTTCCATGGCATATACATTGCCAAACTTCATATTGTTTTCAAAATCCAAATAGGCTTCAATATCAAGTGTGTTCTTTTTGTACAGAACCAATCTGCACTTACCTTTAGCAGCAAATGCAAAATTCACACCTTCTTTTGTTACTGTTGCTCCAAACAAAGTTGGATTACCCGGAACTACTTTAAAATTCATCATGCATAAATCTCCTGTCATAAAACCTGTGAATAGTTGATTGTAGTATAACATAATTTTTAAATATAATGTAGAAATACTTGCAAATATCATTAAATAATGTAAAATATCATAGAGACAAATAACATTTTAATTTCCTAATAAACATGAAAGGTGAATTACATGATTAGTGCAAATAATATAACCCTCCGCTTTGGTAAAAAAGCTTTATTCGAAGATGTTAATATTAAATTTACTCCCGGCAACTGTTATGGCCTTATAGGTGCTAATGGTGCAGGAAAATCAACATTTCTTAAAATTCTGACAGGGGAGCTTGAACCTACAAGCGGCGATATAGCAATAACACCCGGTGAACGTCTTTCATTTTTAAAGCAGGACCACTTTCAATATGACGAATATCCTGTTCTTGATACAGTAATTATGGGCAATTCCCGCCTTTATGAAATAATGAAAGAAAAAGAAGCTATTTATGCAAAGGAAAACTTTACTGATGAAGATGGTATAAAGGCAAGTGAACTGGAAGGTGAATTTGCCACTATGAATGGATGGGAAGCTGAATCTGATGCGGCTACTCTCTTAAATGGTCTTGGCATAGAAACAGAGTTTCATTATTCATTACTAAAGGAGCTTACCGGCCCACAAAAGGTAAAAGTCCTTCTTGCGCAGGCTCTTTTTGGAAATCCTGACATACTTTTACTCGATGAGCCTACCAACCACCTTGATCTTGATGCCATTGCATGGTTAGAAGAATTTCTTATTAATTTTGAAAATACCGTTATTGTAGTTTCCCATGACAGATATTTTCTTAACAAAGTATGTACACAAATTGCTGATATTGATTATGCAAAAATCCAGCTGTATGCAGGAAACTACGACTTCTGGTATGAATCAAGCCAGCTTATATTAAAGCAGCGAAAAGAAGCTAACCGTAAAAAAGAAGAAAAAATTAAAGAGTTGCAGGAATTTATTCAGCGTTTTAGTGCTAATGCTTCCAAATCAAAGCAGGCAACATCTCGTAAACGTGCTCTTGAAAAAATTGAACTGGACGACATCAAACCTTCAAGCAGAAAATATCCATATATTGACTTTCGTCCTGAACGTGAGATTGGTAATGAAGTGCTTACAGTAGAAGGCATAAGCAAAACAATCGACGGAGTTAAAGTTCTTGATAATATTTCATTTGTTGTAGGACATGATGACAAAATTGCTTTTGTCGGTTCCAATGAAATTGCAAAAACTACTCTCTTTCAGATTCTTGCCGGAGAAATGGAACCTGACGAGGGCACATACAAATGGGGTGTCACAACCTCACAGGGTTATTTCCCAAAAGATAATACAAAAGATTTTGATTGTGATGATACAATTGTTGACTGGCTGACTCAGTTCTCAGAAATCAAAGATGCTACTTATGTTCGTGGTTTCCTTGGAAGAATGCTTTTTGCCGGAGATGATGGAGTCAAAAAAGTCCGTGTTTTATCGGGAGGAGAAAAGGTTCGTGTAATGCTTTCAAAAATGATGATTACCGGAGCTAACTGTCTCATTCTGGACCAGCCTACAAACCACTTGGATATGGAGTCAATTACGGCACTTAATAACGGACTTATCAAATTTCCGGGAGTTTTGCTTTTTGCTTCACATGACCATCAGTTTGTACAGACAACAGCAAACCGTATTATGGAGATTGTAAACGGACAGCTTATAGATAAAATCACAACATATGATGAATATCTGGAAAGCGACGAAATGGCTAGAAAGCGTTATGTTTATTCTATGGATGAGCAGGACGCTGATAACTAAATAATCAAGATTGGAAACACATATGAAAGCAACAACAATTATACTGCCTCCTGATGGTATAGTTCCTATTGGCATTATACAATTTGTGCATGGTATGGCAGAGCATAGAAAACGTTATATTGAAACACTTGACTACTTCAGCCAATATGGTTTTATCTGTGCAATTGCAGATTTGCCGGGGCATGGTGAAAATATTGATAAAGAAGAAGATATCGGATATTTCGGCCGTCATGGTATGAAACATCTGATAGAAGAAACTCATGATTTTACTGCTTTCTTAAAGCACGAATACCCGGGACTACCTGTTACTTTGATAGGTCACAGTATGGGGTCATTAATTGTACGTGCTTACGCAAAAAAATATGATGAAGAAATTAATACTCTTATTGTATGCGGTTCACCATCTGATAACAAATTAGCCGGAATGGGGCAGATGCTCATCCGTTTTATTAGCATATTTAAAGGATGGCGTTATAAAAGTCCTTTTATTGCAAATATGGTAACCGGGCCATTTGAAAAAGCTTTCAGCAATGAATATAGAAAAAATTCGTGGCTCGCTGCTAATAGTGCCGTAGCCGATTACTACAACAAAGACCCTATGTGCGGATTTATGTTCACACTAAACGGATATTATAATCTGTTAAGCTTAATACGCACAGTATACTCAAAAGACCATTGGAAAATGCGTAATCCTAAGCTTCGTATTGCTTTTATTTCAGGAAAAGAAGATCCTTGTAAAGTAAATGACAAATATTTCAAAGATGCAGTAGAGCTTATGAAATCAGTAGGATATACCAATGTAACCAGTAAATTATATCAGGGAATGCGGCATGAAATATTTAATGAACGCAATAAAGTAACTGTATACGAAGATATATTGCAGATTATTGCTGCCCAAGCAGATGATTTATAAACTGCTGGGCAGTTCTTCCCGAAAGTCCACCGTGACTCAACTCCCATTTGTTTGCTTCTAAATACAACTCTTCTTTTGGAATTACAAGACCATACCGCTGTGCAAGTACCTGCACTATATTATTGTATTCTTTTTTATCAGGTGCAACATAGCATATTGATACACCAAATCTGGCAACAAGTGACAGCTTTTCTGATACAGTATCTGACTTGTGAAGTTCTTCATTCTTATCATCTTTGTCTGACCATGTTTCCCGTATAAGATGACGTCTGTTAGAGGTTGCATATATAAGTACATTCTCAGGTTTTTTACCCAGTCCGCCTTCTATTATTGCCTTTAGATATTTATACTCAATCTCATAATCTTCAAAGGACAAATCATCCATATATATGATAAATTTATAGTTTCTATCCTTTATCGTTTCAATAATAGCTGACAGCTGATTGAACTGATGCTTATATACTTCAATCATCCTGAGTCCCCGGTCATAGTATTCATTTAATATTGCCTTTATGCTCGATGACTTACCTGTTCCACTATCTCCGTATAGCAAAACATTATTAGCGGCTTTACCATTAATAAATGCCTCTGTATTATCTATTAGCTTCTGTTTTTGAAGTTCATACCCAACCAGGTCATTAAGATAAATATGTTCGATTCCTGTTATTGGAACAATATCTGCTTTTTCACCTGATGCGGTATTTGTAACTGCCAATCTAAATGCCTTGTTTAGACCAAACTTACCGACACCGCATTTTCCGTAAAATGCTGTGACTATATCTTTGAATTGTTCAACATTTCTTGCATTTTCTAAATCACTGCCCAATTGACATATACTGTCTCTTATACGTTTATTAAACACCCTGCTGTTTCCATTTGAATGTGTGTAATTAGTAAGCATCTGCATACAGTTTACATCTAAAGCCTTATCAACTAATGTAATGTCATATTCAAATAATTGCTTAAATATAGTAAAATCATTTATTGCAAAATTATTTATCGAACCCTCTGCCTTACCTGTTATCTCACAGGCTGTACTGTACGCATTTTCATTATTGGCAATGAGAAATGCCAGAAAACTATGCCACAGATTACCTTCAAGTCCATATGCATCTGACAGTTCAATCAGTTCATTAACACATTCATAAAGAACAAAAACAACTTCTTCCTTTTCACAGGATTCATCAAACTCCTTTTTTATACAGCAGTCAAATATATCTGCCATATTATAAAATAAATCATTATGTTTAAAATTCTTATATAAGATAAGTCTGTCAATATTCAATCTAATCACCCTCTGCTGCAGTTAAAATTTAGTAATTACCAAGTATTTTTACATTTTTTGCTTCTGCCATAAGCCCATTTAATGCGTTTATTACTCCTGCATCATTAATTCTGCCGTCAAATTCTACATAAAATCTAAATTCCCATTTCCGATCCGGTATAGGCCTTGATTCTATCTTAGTCATATTCAAATCATTATAAATCACATGAGAAAGCATATTGTAAAGACAGCCGCTTTCATGTGGAACCTCAAAGCTTA
>JBJEMK010000116.1:0-2652 GCA_051879635.1 Eubacterium sp. | reverse complement strand
GATAGACTATTGACAAAAGTCTATCATTAACATACTATGATGATAGAATAAAAGGAAAAATTTATCATATAATATTTTTATAGGGAGGTTAAAACGATTGAACGTTACTAAATCCGATGTTGAACAGTATCTGGCGGATGTATTCGTTGCTGTTAATGCAGGAAGATATCAGATATCACCACGACAAAAAAATCAGGATATATACATGGATTATGTATTCACAGAAGAAGATGCAAAGAAAGTAATACTTTCTTTGACTGCGTATGATTTTTCGGATGCAGTACAGAATGACCACCCACAGCACCCGGAAGAAATTCTATACATATTTGGTAAGGATATTAAATTAATGCCAAGATATGGTGATTATGAGGAGACAGTTTCGTTATATATTAAGTTTAACAAATTAACTAATCAGTATGTGATAGTTATTTCATTTCATAAACAGGCATATCCATTAACTTATAAATTCAAGTAATTTAAACATATGGAGATTAAAAAAGGAGGACACAAAATGGCAAAGGAGAGAACACAATTCTGTATTGAATGCAGAGAAGAAACAACGTATCGAATACAACCGGTTTCATGCAGAAAATGCATTAAGGATAAGGAGTATGAGTTTATAATCTCAGAAGCTGTTTGTGAAAAGTGTGGAGAAGCTGTAAATATTCCGGGACTCATGGACAGTAATGCACAGGAGGTGGATAGACAGTATAGATTGCAGGAGGGGATTGTTAGTATTGATGATATTTATGATTTGATGGAAATTTATAAAATTGGAAAAGCTCCATTGTCTTTAGCATTAGGATTTGGAGAAATCACAATTACCAGATATCTTTCAGGACAGGTTCCATCAAAAGAATATTCTGATATTATTAGAAAAGCTTTGGAATCACCAATGTTTATGATAGAGAAATTGAATGAGAATATAGATAAAATAGGTGAAACGGCTTATAAGAAAGCGATGAATGCAGCAAAGGAAGTGGAACCATTATTTGCATTATCTGAGAAAATGTTATTGACAATATCTTACATTTTTAAAAAGGCAGAAGAAGTTACACCGTTAGCATTACAGAAAATGCTTTATTTTATACAAGGCATATATATGGTTTTGTTTGGTGTAGAATTGTTTGATGAAGAATGTGAAGCGTGGGCACATGGACCTGTATTTAAAGATGTATATGAGGTATTTAAGAGTTTTAAATATAATCCAATTGATGACACACGGTTTTCGATGTTTCAAAATAGGTTCAATGAGTTATCTGATAATGAAAAGAAAGTTATAGATTTGGTTGTAGAATCTTTTGGTATGTATAGTGGAAAAACATTAGAGCTGATTACCCATGGCGAAACTCCTTGGATGGATGCGAGAATAAATTGTTTACCTGGAGAACCATCTAATGAGATAATATCAAAAGAATCAATTAAAAAGTATTTTTTAGAAGTGGCTCAAAAATATCAAATAGATAGTGTTGATGGTATAAAAAAATACATCAGCAGTAGGCTACAAATTGTATAAGTTATGTAAGAGGAAACTCTTAACATAGAAAAAGCCAGAGCATAAGCTCTAGCTCATTCCCTTGTCAAAAATTGCCCTTGACAATATTTTCGCAAAGTAATCATATCAAAAGGTGCCAATATTTGCAAGGAGATTATGCAAAGGAGGTACAGATTTATGGCAGTACACCATGGTGGAAAAGTTGGTAAAGCTGGAAAAACGTTGGCTAGTAATTCTTCTAGTAATGCTGCAAAAAGCAAAGCTGGAAAAACATTAGCTAATCATAAAGCTAAATGTCACTAAAATCGAAGACAAGGACCTGAGCATGTCTTGAAAAGGCTCCGTTTCTTTAGGAGGTGTGCTATGAAATTGTATGATCTTGTTAATGACCCCCTAAACCCCGAATTGAAATTTTGCAATTATAATAATAACAAAATATCAATTTAGTTATAATAGAAAAAGATAGGATGAACAAAATGTCTTTTAGAAAAAGAAACAAAAAGAAAGCAACTTTTGAAGGTATAGAATGTAAAGGTATAAATAATCTAAAAGATTACGAAGTACTTAGAGAAAAAATTGAAGAAAAATATTATATAAATAAAAAGTTTGAGTGCAAGAAATATAATGAATTGAGGATAAAAGCATATAAAGAGTATAATTATTGGGTTAGTAAAAAAGAGCACCATAGTGCATTCAATTTCCCCAATATAGTAGCATTTATTAGTATGTTTTCTGCATTTATATTTAGTGTGAGTTCTTGTGAATTACTAGACCTAAAAATAAACAATTCCCAAATTACTGAAGAATTTATTATATTGGTTTTAATGATAATATTTATATGTTACCTTATATATCGAAGCAATAAAGTCGATATAGTATATTCAGAAATAGTGATTTTTTATGATACAATAATAAAAATAATAGAGCATTCGGGAGAACAAGAAAACGAACAATTCAGGAGGAATAATGGATAAAAAACAGATAATCCTAGAGCAAAATGTATAGACAATGATTTGGCGATACGTGCAGCGCAAATGGGCTAATAGCCCAGCAGTAAAAGTGGCAAGAAAAATTGTAGGAAAACCAGCAATTGCATAAGTGAGTTATATTTGGTAGAAGAATTGCAAACAGAATATGAAGCAAAGAAAAACGAAGAG
>JBJEMK010000115.1:0-10612 GCA_051879635.1 Eubacterium sp. | reverse complement strand
GGAGTACCTCCTATAAGTTCTATAGAACTTTTCTTAATATCCGACATTATTACCCCTCCTGAATTTAATAGCATTTACCTTATATTTCCTAGTTTTCATACCATATCACTAGGTTTATATTATGATACATCTTTATTATCTATATGTCAAGTAAATCTTTTATTACTTCTCCGGCTGCTATAAGCCCCTCAGCACCCGGAACATACGGCAGACTTCCCGGAGGTAATTTTTGTCCATTCTTTTGCATATCGTCACTATATATTGGTTTTTTTGCATTTTCAGTTGAATATACTACTTTTAAACTATTTATATTCCTTTTTTTTAATTCTCTTCTCATTACTCTTGCCAAAGGGCATGTATGAGTCTTATAAATATCAGTAACTATAAAACAGGATGGATCCAATTTATTTCCTGCCCCCATACAGCTTATGACTGGAACTCCTTTTTCGTGGCAATTCTTAATGATTTCTATCTTGCCTGTTACCGTATCTATCGCATCAATTACATAATCATATTCTGAAAAATCAATTTGAGAAGATGTTTCCGGTAATAAGAAAATCTTATATGCATTTACTATACAATTGGGATTTATATCTAAAATCCTGTCTTTCATAACATCAGCTTTATATTTTCCTATTGTGCTATAAAGTGCAATTATCTGTCGATTTATATTAGATTCATTTATTGTATCATTATCTATAATATCTATCCTTCCAATACCACTTCTTGCCAAGGCTTCCGCCACATATCCTCCTACACCTCCCACGCCAAATATTGCAACTACTGCCTGACCCAAGATTTTTGTACTATCTTTTCCTAATAATAATTCTGTTCTACTAAATTGTTCCATACACTTCCTCTTATATGTTTTTATTTATTATATCATATAACAATATATTTTTGTAATTAACTGTTTCCCTTTTATCCGAGTTTTTACATAAAATTTATTGTAAATATGCATAAAAATGTGATATTATAAATAAGTCCGTATTTTACTATAAGGAGGAAACAATGTATCAGATAAAAGAAACAAAGCTGTTAACGGATAATATTTATCTGATGGTAGTACATGCACCAAGGATTGCCGGCAAATGTATGCCCGGACAATTTATAATCGCACGTTCTGATAAAGATGCAGAGCGTATCCCACTCACTATTTGTGACTACTCAAGAAAAGATGGAACTATTACCATTGTATTTCAGGTAGTTGGTGCAGCAACACATAAAATGACTAAACTATCACCCGGTGATTATTTTCACGATTTTGTAGGTCCTCTTGGTCAGGCATCAGAGCTTACAAAGGAATCTCCGGAAACATTAAAAAAGAAAAATATTCTTTTTGTTGCCGGTGGCGTTGGAACAGCTCCTGTTTATCCACAGGTAAAGTGGCTTCACGAAAATGGAATCAATGCAGATGTTATTGTTGGAGCCAAAACTAAAAATGTTCTTATTTTAGAAGATGAGATGAAAGCCGTTGCCGGTAATCTTTATATTACAACTGATGACGGTTCATACGGTAGAAGTGGCATGGTAACACAAACCATTCAGGATTTGGTTGACGAAGGCAGAAAATATGATATATGTATTGCTATTGGTCCTATGATTATGATGAAGTTTGTATGTCTGCTTACCAAAAAACTTGAAATTCCGACTATTGTAAGTCTAAATCCAATCATGGTTGACGGAACCGGTATGTGTGGTGCCTGCCGTGTTACAGTCGGAGATGAGATTAAATTTGCCTGTGTTGATGGACCTGAATTTGATGGACACAAAATAAATTTTGATGAGGCAATGAAACGTCAGCAGATTTATAAAACTGCTGAAGGCAGAGCTTTTCTAAAAGAAAAGGAAGGAAATACACATCATGGCGGATGCGGGAACTGTGGAGGTGACAAGTAATGGACGTGTTAACAAAAATACCTGTTAACGAACAGGAACCAAAAGTCAGAGCTACAAACTTTCAGGAAGTATGCTTAGGATACACTGAAAAAGAAGCTATGCAAGAATCCAGCCGCTGTATTAACTGCAAAAATGCTCAATGCATAAAAGGCTGTCCTGTTTCAATCAATATTCCTGCATTTATTGCTCAGGTTAAGGAAGGGAACTTTGAAAATGCATATAAAATTATCAGTGAGTCTTCTGCTCTTCCTGCAATATGTGGACGTGTATGCCCTCAGGAAAGCCAATGTGAAGGAAAGTGTATCCGCGGTATAAAAGGAGATGCCATTTCTATTGGCAAGTTAGAACGGTTTGTTGCTGACTGGGCATCTAAAAATGGTATTAAGCCTTCAAAACCCGCTGTAAAATTAAATAAAAAGGTTGCCGTAATAGGCTCAGGTCCTGCCGGACTTACTTGTGCAGGAGACCTGGCAAAGCTTGGATATGACGTAACCATTTTTGAGGCTCTGCATGAACCCGGTGGTGTTTTAGTATATGGTATTCCGGAGTTCAGACTACCAAAAGATGACGTAGTTAAGAAAGAAATTGAAAATGTCAAGTCATTAGGAGTAACTATTGAAAATAATGTTATTATCGGCAAATCAATTACAATTGATGAACTAATGGAAGATGAAGGTTTTGATGCCGTATTTATTGGTTCAGGTGCAGGACTTCCTAAATTTATGGGCATCCCTGGTGAAAATGCAAATGGTGTATTTTCCGCCAACGAATATCTTACCCGCAGTAATCTTATGAAGGCTTTTGACGAAACATCAAATACGCCTATTATGAGAGCCAAAGAAGTTGCTGTTGTAGGTGGAGGAAATGTAGCAATGGATGCTGCAAGAACAGCCTTAAGACTCGGTGCCAAAGTTCATATTGTATATCGACGCAGTGAAGAAGAACTGCCTGCAAGAGCTGAAGAAGTACATCATGCAAAAGAAGAAGGAATTATATTTGATTTACTCACCAATCCAACTGAGATTCTTACGGACGAAAACGGATGGGTATGTGGAATCAAATGTATAAAAATGGAACTTGGTGAGCCTGATGCCTCAGGCAGAAGAAGACCGGTTGAGATTCCCGGCTCAGAATTTGTAATGGATGTTGACATGGTTATAATGTCACTTGGCACTTCACCAAATCCACTTATTTCATCTACTACCAAAGGTCTTGAAATTAATAAAAGAAAATGTATTGTAGCAGATGAACTTTACGGCAAAACAACAAAAGATGGTGTTTTTGCCGGTGGCGATGCTGTGACAGGTGCCGCTACAGTAATTTTAGCTATGGGTGCCGGAAAAGCAGCAGCTAAAGGCATTCATGAATATCTTTCAAAAACAATATAATTCAGTTTTATGAATTATACTGTAACCCTTGTGAATTATAGTTTTAATTATTTTTTGTGACTAGGAGGTATGAATTATGTCATATGTTGATGAGGTTTTGGCTCGTGTTCATGAAAAAAATGCGTCAGAACCAGAATTTTTACAGGCTGTAGATGAAGTACTTAACTCATTACGCCCTGTTATTGAAGCTAATGAAGAGAAATTTAAAAAGGAAGCTCTTCTTGAAAGACTTACAGAACCGGAGAGACAGTTTAAATTCAGAGTCCCTTGGGTAGATGATAAAGGTCAGGTTCAGGTTAATACAGGTTACAGAGTACAGTTTAACTCAGCTATAGGACCTTATAAGGGTGGTTTAAGACTTCACCCATCAGTAAACATTGGTATTATTAAGTTCTTAGGATTTGAACAGATATTTAAGAACTCACTTACAGGTCTTCCAATTGGCGGCGGTAAAGGTGGTTCTGACTTTGACCCTAAGGGCAAATCAGACAGGGAAGTTATGGCGTTCTGCCAGAGTTTTATGACAGAACTTTGTAAATATATCGGAGCTGACACTGATGTTCCTGCCGGTGATATAGGAACAGGTGCCAGAGAAATAGGTTATATGTTTGGTCAGTATAAGAGAATACGCGGATTATATGAAGGCGTACTTACAGGTAAAGGACTTTCATATGGTGGTTCTTTAGCAAGAACAGAAGCTACAGGTTATGGTTTATTATACCTTACAGATGAAATGCTTAAATGTAATGGAATTGAACTTGCAGGCAAAACAGTTGCTGTTTCCGGTGCCGGTAATGTTGCTATATATGCTACACAGAAGGCTCAGCAGCTAGGTGCTAATGTTGTTACAGTTTCAGATTCAAACGGATGGATTTATGATCCTGAAGGAATTGATGTGGAATTACTTAAAGAAGTTAAAGAAGTTAAGCGTCAGCGTCTTACTGCATATGCTGAAAGCAGACCAAGTGCACAGTACCATGAAGGCAAAGGTGTATGGTCTGTTAAATGTGATGTTGCTCTTCCATGTGCAACTCAGAATGAATTAGATCTTGATGATGCAAAGGCACTTGTTGCAAATGGATGTATCGCAGTTGCTGAAGGTGCTAATATGCCTACGACTCTCGAAGCTACAAAATATCTTCAGGAGAATGGCGTACTCTTTGCTCCTGGTAAAGCTGCTAATGCAGGTGGTGTTGCTACATCAGCTCTTGAAATGTCACAGAACAGCGAAAGACTCAGCTGGACATTTGAAGAAGTTGACAGTAAGCTTAAAGGAATTATGGTTAATATTTTCCATAATCTTGATGACGCTGCTAAGAAATATGGAGTCGAGGGCGATTATGTAGCCGGTGCCAACATTGCCGGATTTGAAAAAGTTGTTGATGCTATGATGGCTCAAGGAATTGTATAATATTTAATTTTTATCTATAAAACTAATAATTCAAATGGGATATACATCAAGGGAGCGGAAATCCGCTCCCTTTAATTGTTCACATTTTTATTCGCTTCTCAACGCCTCTACAGGATCCTTCTTGGCAGCTACTTTTGATGGTATTAAACCTGCAATCATTGTGAGTAAAATACTAATTACAATAAGTATTATTGCACCTTTCCATGGTAGTTTTGCAATATTGCTTACATCCACTAAGGACTCTATAATAATATTAATAGGTATACATAATAATACTGTTATTAATATTCCTATTACACCTGCTACCAGACCTACTATTATAGTTTCTGCATTAAATACTCTGGATACATCTTTCTTTGAAGCACCAATAGAACGCAGTATTCCAATTTCTTTTGTTCTCTCCAATACAGAAATATATGTTATTATTCCAATCATTATCGAAGATACTATAAGTGATATTGACACAAATGCGATTAATACATAAGAAACTATATCCACCATGTTTGTTATTGATGACATAACCAGTGCTACATAATCGGTGTACTGAATCTCATCTTCTTGACTAACATCATTATTATACTCTGCGATAAGCTTCTCTATTTCTTCTTTTGAATCAAAACTTTCTGCATATATATTTATGCCTGTAGGAGTATCAAGTGATTGTACACCAAGTATTGTACAGTTATCCTCAAATGTTGATTCAGAATACTCTGTAGGTATATATTTATCATAAAGTACGGCAAGCGATTCCAAGTCAAGATTTTCAATATATTCGTCTAGCATTGTTGCTGCCTGATCATTAGTAAGAGTTCCTAGCTGTGCAGATACCTGCGCTGCATATGATTCTTCTGCAATCGTATCCATTATCTGATTAAATGCTTCATCAAATTCATTATCATCTAATGCTTCTAAATATTCTATAAGACTGTCAGCATCCATATCCATCTGTTCTTGTGCACTCTCATCCATACCTGCTAACATCTGTCTGATTAATTCCTGCTTTGATGTACGATCTGTACATGATGCTGTGTACTGACTTATAATTTCCTGTTTTTGTTCGTCTGTAGGTACTGACGCTATTTCCAGATATGTTGATGCTTTTTCAACATTTGCCAGTCCTTGAAAATATTCTTTTACTTTCTTTGCCTTTTGTTTATCTGTCAACTCCTTTTCATCACCGGTAGAAAATCTGAGACCATTAAATACATCAACTGTCTCGTCATTTTTCTGCTGCTTTACAATTTCGCTATCATTAATTGCATTAATATAATATTCTGTAAGAGCACTTGTATATGCTATTGAACCGGCAGAAATTGTAGTAGATGTTGCCTCTTCTTTTACCCTCACGATTCCAACAAGATTAATGTCCAGTGCATTTTTAATTACATCTTCCATATACTCTTCATCATTTCCCATATATCTCCATGTATTATCTTGTTCATTTTTCTCATAACAGTCCGTAGGCAATACCAGTTTATATGACAGGCCCATAATATCATCATATGAATAGCTGTCCATTTGTGTATCAATATCAACGTCCTCATCATCATGAATTCCCGCTTTTGCATCCATCATTAAGTCAAAAAGTTCTGATGATTCTTTAAGGCCCAACGCATATAATGTCAAATCATAAACTTCGTTATTTTCACTTACTACAAGTACGCACTCATTATAATTTTCAGGCCAGTGACCACTTATAACTTCATACTGTGAATCCAAAAGCTCCTGATTATCTATCATCTCTACCCATGTATTACCACTCATTATTGATGGACTACCTGAAGATGACATCATCATATTTGAATAATTTCCTGATTCCTTATCCGCTGATGATTCAGAACTCATTCCATAAGCTGACATATCAAAAGGATTAACTTGTATTACATCATCATCTTTATTAAGATAAATAGAGAGGCTTGTATCATATGAATACGTCACCGCTGATGATGCTTTTGCAAATTCTTCTGAATTATCAATATATTCCTTAAAGGCTTTCAGATTATTTGTTTTGGTCTCTGATACCATTGCATCAATAACCTTGCCCATAAGATTTTGAGAATAAATCTTATCCAAACCATGTTCTTCATTCATTCCGTTTCCGGCAAATGCCTGAAACAGACTTGTCAAATCTGCAGACTCTGACTGAATGGTAAGGGGATATGCAGATAAAGTATCTTCCTCAACACTCTTAATGTAATCATTAATTCCGGTAGATAATGATAGTATAAGAGCTATACCTATTATTCCAATAGAACCTGCAAATGCGGTCAAAAATGTCCTTGCCTTTTTTGTCAGAAGATTATTAAAACTTAATGATAATGCAGTAAGCATAGACATAGATGTCCTCTTAGGAGAATATTCTGCATCCTCACTCTCCTGGCCATCATATGGATTAGTATCATCTGTTTTCTGTCCATCCAACAGCCTTATAATACGTGTTGAATATTTTTCTGCTAAATCAGGATTATGTGTAACCATAATGACAAGCTTATCTTTTGCAACTTCTTTAAGAATTTCCATTATCTGGACACTCGTTGCAGTATCAAGTGCCCCCGTCGGTTCATCTGCAAGCAATATATCAGGATTGTTTACCAATGCCCTTGCAATAGCCACTCTCTGCATCTGACCACCCGACATTTGATTTGGTTTCTTATGCATCTGATCTGACAAACCAACCTTTGCTAATGCTTCGCTAGCTCTTCTTTTTCTTTCTGCTTTAGACACTCCGGAAAGAGTAAGTGCCAGTTCTACATTTGAAAGTACACTTTGATGTGGAATAAGATTATAATTTTGAAATACAAAACCAACTGAATTGTTTCTATAGGCATCCCAGTCCCTATCCTTAAATTCCTTTGTTGATTTTCCATTAATAATAAGATCTCCGCTTGTATACTTATCTAATCCGCCAATTATATTAAGCATAGTCGTCTTGCCACACCCTGATGGTCCAAGAATTGAAACAAATTCATTCTTTCTAAACTTAATATCAATACCTTTTAATGCATTTACTGTTGTATCTCCTGCAATATAATCCTTTACTATATGTTTTAGCTCTAACATTCTGCCTCCTTTATATTATCTTTCATCATATATCTTTTGTATTATCATGCATCTTTTTTACAATACGGACAAATTCCCTTGCATCGTCTTCTCCAATAGCCTCAAATATATTTTTGAGCATTTTAATCCCCTCTTGCATTTTTGCATTGGCATATTCCATACCATATTGAGTCACTCTTACAATAATTTTTCGTCTGTCGTTTAAATCACTTTCTCTTACTATGTAACCTTTTTTTTCAAGATTATTAAGAACTACCGCGACTCTTGCAGAACTTACTCCCGTAAATGTACTTATCTCACCAGGGGTAATATTACCGTTTTTCTTACTTTCTCCAATACAGCATCCCAAAATCATCATCTCGCCCTTCCCCATATCATCTACAACTGTCCTTGGACTAATTTTAGGTGCACAAAGTAATATCGATACAAATTCATTAACTAATTCGTCATAAACATCTTTCATAACTTCTCCTTACTTTACTAACAGCATTAATTACTAACACCGTTAAATATTTTATTATTATATTAGAAAATCAGTTATATGTCAATGCATGTATGTTTCTTTATCTTCATTGATAATAGTTATTGATTTTAAGAGCACTTTAATAAGCCCTATGTTAATAAGAGCTTTTTAAAGATAGCAAGTCGGTTAGTCCTGCAACATATCCAAATACATATCCAACCTTGCATTGATGTAGCCTGCAAATAGATTTTCCATTGCAGAAAGATTATGTTTTACATGAAACTCATCAAATGCATTGTAGTAGGCAATCCTATCTGTAAACTTAATATCGATAGGTGGGTATCCTGCTTTCATCAATTCAAGATTCACAAGCAATCTTCCGGTTCTGCCGTTGCCGTCAATGAAAGGATGAATGCCCTCAAACCCGATATGGAAACGAGCCAGTTTTGTTACGATATGCTCTGTACTTTCAGCAAAATCATGTAACAACTGTTCCATCTTCGGCTCAATAAGATACGGTTGCACAGGTTCATGCTGTGCACCCATAATACGAACCGGAACTCTGCGATATACACCACGGTCTTCTTTCTTATCAGCAAGGATGAGATAATGAATCTGTTTGATGATGCTCTCGCTAATCGGAACATTATCTTTTACAAGTTCACTCACAAAATCAAACGCCTCTTTATGACTAACTGCCTCCATATGGTCTTTTAACGGTTTCTGGTCAATCGTAAGACCACGGAGTACCAAGTCTGTTTCTCGCAGGGTAAGTGTATTACCTTCTATGGCATTAGAGTTGTATGTGTATTCCACGATAAACTCCTCGTTGAGTCTTGCCACTTCGCCTGCTGTCAAAGGTCTTCTTCCATCTAGCTCTACCTTTTTACGGTCAATTTGTGCTAAAAGACTCTCCTTAGATTTGTAACGACCATCGGCAGGTTTCTTTGCATCCACAGGAATTTTCCAACTTCGACCTTCATGGTACGCACCCGGAATTTTCCCTTCAGAGCAAAGAACTCGGATTCTTCTATCAGAAATACCCCATTTTTCAGAAGCCTGTTTTACTGTCATAAACATAGACCATCCCTCCAATCTACCATATAGTATATCCCCTCATCGGAATAATATCAATAATATCGGAATAACATTCAACAAATTAACGGAATAATGCAAAATTCAATTTTTTACAAAAATGACACCTGCAATTGTACCGATCCCCCCAAATCTTGTTAATTTAAAATGGCAACAATTCACATATGATGCCCCCTATAACTCCTATTGCATAAGTAAGTCCTGTAATCTTTAGATTTTCTTTAATATTGTGATTCATTCTAAATAAAACCAGTAGGCCCACGCCTGAATTGACCATAAGCCCTGCCATCATCGCCCCTATAGAAAGCGCCTCTTCAACATATAACTGTGTAATAAGTACAGAAGCTGAACAATTAGGTATAAGACCTATAAGTCCTACTATCAACTCTCCAATAACCGGTTTATTCCATATAAGATTAGTTAATGCTTCATTTCCTATACATTCAAAAAATAAATTAAGTATAAATGAAACAACAAATATGAGTAAAATAATATTTATTGTATGCTTAGCTGCCGAAATAAATATATTACCTTCACAATCACAATGTTCCCGCTCACATAATTCATGTATATCCGCATGCTTTTCCTGTTGTCTGTTCTTATTAAAAAAATCAACAATAAATCCTGATATAGCACCTGCTATGAATTTACATAATAAAATACATATAATTATCAATGCCGGCACTTTTGTTGATATAAGAATTGGAAGCATTTCATCCGAAGTTGCAATAAACACTGCTACAAGTGTTCCCAGTGTAATACTGCTTCCCGCAAAAAGAGTTGCTGCCATTCCTGAAAAACCACATTGTGGAATAATTCCAAACAAACTGCCGAAAAGTGGCCCAACCTTTCCGGAATACTTCATTATTGCATTAGTCCTACCCTGCGACTTATGTTCCACTAACTCCATTATTAGATAAGTAATATATAAAATCGGAAGCATTTTTAAGCTGTCAATCAACGTATCGAGTAAAGCATCTAACATAATTTATATCTCCTTAGCGCTATACATAATACCACACTTATGTTAATTTGACAAATCCCGGGCACTAGTTTAATACTGCACCGGTATACAGCTGATAGTATTTTCCTTTTTGTTCTATTAACTGGTCATGTGTTCCTCTTTCAATAATGCGCCCCTGCTCTAAAACTATTATACAATCACTGTTTCGTACAGTTGATAATCGATGGGCTATTACAAATGTAGTACGCCCCTTCATGAGTTTATCCATACCATCCTGAACAATCTTTTCTGTTCTTGTATCTATAGAACTTGTTGCCTCATCCAATATAAGT
>JBJEMK010000114.1:0-10620 GCA_051879635.1 Eubacterium sp. | reverse complement strand
TTACAGATGAACGTCTTGAGACAATGATTTTTTCTACACCATATATTAATAACTATCAGGCTGTTGTAGTACCTGCAGGAAGCAGTCTTACAATTAATAGTTTTAATGATTTGGATGGATTAACTATAGGAGTTCAGAAGGAAACAACTTCTGATATACTTTTGTCAGATTATAAATCAACAGGAACAATTGATGTTGAAATTGTAGCAAATGAAAAAGTTACAAGCTGCTTTACTCAGCTTACTAATGGGGAAATTGATGCAATTTGTGTTGACAGTACCGTTGCAGACGGATATGTTGCTTCAGCACCTGATAAATACACAATTGCTTATTTAGATGAATCAGAGGCAGAACAGTTTGGTATTGCTATGGGAAAAGGTAATACTAGCCTGCAGAAAGCAATCAATGAAGCATTAGCAGCAATGGAAGAAGATGGCTTTATAGAAGAAACATATGACTATTGGTTTGGTGCAGGTGCAGCAGAATAGTAAAATTAAATTAATACCATAAAAATATACTGGAGGGAGCTAAACTCTCTCCAGTTTTTCTGAATTATGAAATGGGATAGGCGGATGAAAACGATAAATAAAATAGTAAATATTAAAAAGTGGAAGAAAGAAACTAAGATTACCGCAGTTGTAGTTCTGGTTTTAGTAATTGCGGCAGTTGTTTTGTCAGCTTTAAAACCGACAGAAGAATTGATGAAGGAACAATGTTCACAAGAGATGCAAAGCCTTATTGAGAAGGATGAGAACAGTTCAAGAAAGCACGTTACAATAACATATAATAGTCTTGTTGTAATTAATTATTGTTCTTTTTCTTCCTCAGGAGCAAAGGCAGATACAGAGAGGTTTGTAGGGTTTGCAGGTAATATATATAAAGCGGATGAAGGAGCACCAAAGGTAGTTGGTCAAATGATTAACTATACATATAGAATGCTTGGCTGTGGTGAAAATGTTATGCATGGAGCTAAGCTTACGATTCTTCTTACAACACTTACTACAATTATTGGTGTTATACTTGGTGTATTTCTTGCACTAGGCAAAATATCAAAGAAAAAGCTTTTAAATAAAATATGCAGTGGATACATTTTCTTTTTCCGAGGTACCCCATTACTTATTCAGCTCTTTGTAATATATTTTTCAATACCAGGGATTTTTGGATTTGCATGGAGAGATTTGTTTGCATCCGGTGACAATGAAGCTGTTTATAAAGGTGCTTTCATTGCAGCATTAATTGCATTTGGACTTAATTCCGGTGCATATTGTGCTGAAATTGTCAGAGCGGCAATTCAGTCAATTGACAAGGGGCAGTTTGAAGCGGCAAAGGCATTAGGAATGTCATATGGACAAACAATGATAAAGGTTATTATTCCACAATCAGTAAGGAGAATGATTCCGCCTGTATGTAATGAGTTTATAATGGTACTAAAAGATGCATCACTGGTATTTGCAATTTCGCTTATGGATATTACAACAATATCTAAAAACATAATGACTAGTGAAGGTTCATATCTTGTATTTATTCCTGCTTTGATAATATATCTGGTTATCACAGCTATATTTTCATTTATATTTAACAAGATTGAAGCAAAGTTTTCAATTTACGAGTAGTGAATTACACGGAAAGGGTAAAAAATGGAAAATTACGAATATATACTTGAGACAGAACATGTCAGCAAAAGCTTTGGTAAACTTGAAGTATTAAAAGATATTAATTTAAAAGTAAAAAAAGGGGAAGTTATTTGCATTATAGGACCATCAGGTGCAGGCAAGTCAACATATCTCCGGTCACTTAACCAGCTTGAAAAGATAACAAGTGGTAAAATATTTGTTATGGGAGATTTGTTTCTTCATAGAGAGAACGATAAAACAGTTCATAGGATAGATAAGGATATTCAACAAAAACTTCTTTTGGAAATGGGAATGTGTTTTCAGAGATTTAATTTGTTTCCTCATATAACAGCGCTTGAAAACGTAATGCTGGCACCTGTTACAGTAAAAAAGCAAAACAAAGAAGAAGTAAGGAAAGAAGCAATGCAGCTGTTGAAAAGTGTTGGGCTTGAGGATAAAGCAAATGAATATCCAAACCGGCTTTCGGGAGGGCAGCAGCAACGAGTAGCAATTGCCAGGGCACTTTGTATGCATCCTGATATTATGCTATTTGATGAACCTACTTCAGCACTTGATCCTGAACTTGTCGGAGGTGTTTTGCAGGTTATGAAAGATCTTGCCAAAAGAGGGATGACAATGTTGTGTGTAACTCATGAAATGGGCTTTGCAAGAGAAGTTGCAGACAGGGTTATCTTTATGGCAGATGGCATAATTGCAGAAGAAGGAACACCGGAACAGATTTTTAATAACCCTCAAAACGAAAGAACAAAAAATTTCTTACATTCAATACTTTAGTATTTGTGCCGGAGAAAATAGTGTGAGGAATATAATATGTCGAAGAAAATAAGGAACTCAACGCTGCTGGTATTAACCGCATTAATCTGGGGGATTGCATTTGTTGCCCAGAGTGAAGGCGGAGATGCTATAGGACCGTATAGCTTCAATTGTATAAGATCAATAATTGGCAGTGCTGTACTGATGCCTGTAATTATTGTATTGGATAAGCTGGGACTTAGCACTAAGAGGCCTAAAACAAAAGACGAAAAAAGAAAACTACTTATTGGAGGACTGTGTTGCGGTCTTCCTCTGTTTTTTGCTACGAATTTACAGCAGCTTGGAATTTACCTGGGAACAGGAGCAGGTAAGGCAGGATTTCTTACTGCATGTTATATATTAATAGTTCCACTTTTAGGATTGTTTTTTAAGAGAAAGTGTGGATGGAATATTTGGATTGGTGTAGTGGTTACAGTAATAGGGTTATATCAGTTGTGCATGAAGGAAGGATTGAGTGTACAAGCATCCGATATTCTTTTGGTATTATGTGCTATTTTATTTGCAATACAAATAATGATGGTAGACAAATATTCGCCGGTTTGTGATGGGGTAAGGCTGTCATGCATTCAATTTATGGTTACGGGAATACTGGGATTAATACCAACATTTTTTATAGATATGAAACATTCGGTTGAAGGAATTATCGAATGGGCTCCGGCTTTAATGACATTAGATGCATGGATACCTATTTTGTATGCAGGCATTTTTTCTTGTGGTGTTGCATATACATTGCAAATAATAGGACAGGATGGAATTAATCCAACAGTAGCATCTATGCTTATGAGTCTGGAGTCAGTATTTTCAGTAATTGCCGGAGCAGTACTGCTGCATGAGAGAATGTCATCAAGAGAACTTTTTGGTTGTGCACTTATTTTTACAGCAATTGTATTGGCACAATTACCAATAAATAGTAAGAGTATTTAATTTAAATATGGAACAAAATACATTTAATAAAATATATGAAGTAGTCAAACAGATTCCCAAAGGACAAGTGGCAACATACGGGCAGGTTGCTGCCCTTGCAGGTAACCGCAGATGGGCCAGAGTGGTGGGTTATGCACTACATGTAAATCCGGACCCGGATAAAATTCCCTGTTACAGGGTGGTTAACAGAGAGGGATATGTTTCAAAAGCATTTGCCTTTGGTGGACAAAACAGACAAATAGAGCTGCTAAAAGCAGAGGGAATAAAGTTTATAGATGGTCATGTTGATATGGAAAATTTTCAATGGTACACGCCATGGATAAATGGCACTTGACATATAATAAAAGTAATTGTATAATCAAATTGTACTATTTGTAATAGAACAATTCATATAAACATTGTGAACGAATATTAAATTTCAGAAAGGAGAGAAGTTATGCTTACAGTGAACTTCCAATCAAGAACTCCCGTATATCAGCAGTTATATGATAATGTTATACGTCTTGTTTCCCTGGGAGTGCTGGAGAGTGAAATGCAGCTACCACCTGTCAGGACACTTGCCACAGAACTTGGAATAAATCCCAATACGGTATCAAAGGCTTACAAGATGCTGGAAACAGATGGTTATATTTATTCTACTGTAGGTAGAGGAAGTTTTATATCCGGCAAATTAGACCAAAATAAAGCAGAAAAGCTGGAAGCCAAAAAGCAACTGGGAGAGTGCATAGATAATGCTTATAAGAGTGGAGTTACAAGAGAAGAAATGTTATCTATGATTAATAAAAAAACAGGTGGAGGTAAAAAGGAATGATAGAAATTAAAAATCTGACTAAAAGATTTGATAATACTATTGCCATAAATGAAATGAATTGCACAATTTCTGAGGGCACCATTTTTGGTCTCGCAGGAAGCAATGGAAGCGGCAAGAGTACACTTCTAAGGACTTTATCAGGCGTATATGAACCTGATGGAGGTGAAGTAATTATTGATGGAGAAAATGCATTTGATAATCACAAAATTAAAGAAAGTTGTTTTTTCATTGCAGATTATCCATATTTTTTCAATGACAGTACAATAAAAAAGATGGCTGACCTTTACAGAAATCTTTATGCTACATGGGATGAGGACAGATACAAACAGTTATGTAATATGTTTCCTATTGATACAAACAGCAAGATTATAAATATGAGTAAGGGAATGCAACGTCAGGCATCTGTAATACTAGCATTTTCCACACGGCCAAAATATTTATTCTTAGATGAGATATTTGATGGACTTGACCCTGTTATACGAAAAAATCTAAAGACATTAATTATTCAGGATGTATCAGAGAATAACATGACCTGCATTGTAGCTTCCCACAATCTGCGTGAAATTGATGATATATGTGACAATATTGTCTTGCTTCATAATGGTAAAATGGTTACAAATACGGAAACCGATGAGTTGAAGAACCAGATTCATAAAATACAGATGGCAGTTAACGAAGCACCTGATGCTAAGTTTTTAGATGAAATAGGCGCTCAGATTATGAGTAATACAGGAAGTTATTATGTACTTATGGTAAGAGGAGATGCTGAAGAAATAGTAGCTAAGCTTAATGAACTTAATCCGGTATTTATAGAAGTGATGCCATCTACTCTTGAAGAAGTATTTATTAGCGAAATGGAGGGTGCAGGATATGGAAAATAATAAATTGACAAACAGACAAAAGGCAGTGTCCATATTTGCATGGACTATTAAGAAGTATCTTCCGGTTCAGATATCATATTGGATTTTGCTCATTCTGGCATATCCTATAGTAGACTTATTGGCATTAATAACAGTTATCGGAGATCCTTATAATAGCGTGGACTGTTACATAGAAGATATGGAAATAGCTTCTCCTATAATTTTTGGAAGTGTTTTTTCAGGAATTGCAATTATCTATTCAATAATATTAAGCATGGTAATTTTTTCATATATGCATAATAAGAGAGCCATGGACTTGTTCGGAAGTATGCCTATCAGCAGAAGAGGATTAGTGTTTGCAAAGTATTTTGCAACTTTGGCAATTTGTATTTTGCCTGTAATTGTAATAGGCTTAATAGGTATGATTTTATCTCTAAATGGTGCCGGTATGCTTATGGTATTAAAGCATATGCTTATGCTGATACTGGGAATCATAGCAAATGTAACCGTAATTTTATTTATATCATTGTGCTGTGGAACTATTTCGGATATGCTTATAGGTTATTTTGCAATTAATATTGCATATCCTATTGTTGCAGGAATATGTTATATGTTTCCAATGTCAGTGATTCCTGGAATGACCAACGATTATATATGGAGTTCTATATTCACACTGGCATGTCCGATAGCAGCGCCATATGTAGGTATGTTTGGTACAGGAAAAGTTTTACACATAGTATGGTGGATAGTAGTAAGCATAGTTTTGATAGTGGCATGCTATGCGTTATGTAAGAAGAGAAAATCTGAAATAGCACAGAATACATATGCATTTTCTGCAGTTGAAATAGCTGTAAAAATTATAGTATGCTTTGGAGCAGGCTTTATTCTGGGATATGTGTTCTCATATGTAGGATATTCATTTGATACTATTATTGCACAGTATGTGTGGTTCTTTATAGGAGCAGTTATAGGTATTATGGTTGCAAATATATTGCTGCACCTTATATTTCACAGAGGAATGTCCAGATATGTATCCAGTTTGAAACTGTGTGCAGGTGAACTGGTATTGGTAGCTGCTTTCTTATTTATGGTAACAACAGGGTATTTTGGATATGATACCAGAGTGCCGGAAGTTGATGATGTATCAGAAGTTGCTGTTACCGGTGGATATGAAGAGGATTTTTATGTTAATGGGGAAAATATATTAGAGCCATATACAGATAATAAAGAAGATATTCAGAGTACAGTAGAATTCCATAAACAGATGGTAAAATCAATCAAGGAAAAAAATAAAGGACTTTATCCTATTATTTCTGACACTGATTATTACTCATATGGTTCAGAAGTCAAAATTGTATACAAACTGAAAAATGGCACAGTTTTAAAACGTATGTATGCAAATTATTCCGAATACGAGGTTGAAAAGTCACCGGTATTAACGGATATAAGTGATATTGATAAAATTCAACTTATACCGGCTAAATATTTTAATGACTGTTACGTATATGATAATAATATTACGTATTATGAGGAAAGTGACAGTTATTATGAGCCACGGCAATATTATAGAAATGAATCAGCAGAGACATCAGAGTTAATGGATGAATTGCTGGAAGCAATTATTAAGGACAAGGATTTAGTAAAAACATATGATGACGAGATATATACTGATGAATATTTTGAAATTCTTCTCTATTACGACAATACAGAAGATAATATTTATTATTCCCATGCATCTGCTGATATAATAATTACAGAAGAATGTACCAATGTAATTGAAGTATTAAAAAAGATGGGGATCTATGAGACTATGTTATAATAAACCTATTGTTCATTAACACCCAGTTTGCCCTGAATAGTCTCATGAGCTGCCAATAGGTAGCACCACGCAGGTTATATTGTTCCAGCAGATTAAATTTATAATTAATGCTACGGACATCTTCAAACCAGACCTCATGGGCAATATCATAATTTGAATAATTAAAATATGGAGATGCAGCTATATCATCAAACGATATGGCTGCATTATTTGCGATGGCTATTTGTACAGCCTCAACATTGCCTATGGTAGTTGCCTGAGTTGTTCCACGAACATATGGGAGGGGCCAGTCATAACCATAATTGGGAATGCCCAGATGTATTTTGTAAGAAGGAATAACTGTAAGTGCATATTCAACTACCTGCCGAACTTTATTAAGGGGAGCAACAGCCATAGGTGGACCATAGGTATATCCCCATTCATAGGTCATTAGCAGAACATAATCAGCAACTTCACCCAGACGTTTATAATCTTTACCCTCATACAAAAGACCTGTCTGTGTATCTGATGTTTTTGGAGCAAGAGCTACTGAAGTAAGGTACCCCAGCGCACTCACAGCTTCCTTCATATATAAAGTAAAATCTACAAAAGCCTCTCGGTCAGAGGCAAGCACATACTCAAAGTCAATGTCCAGCCCCTCAAAACCCCGGGTTACAATCTGCGAAACAATGGCATTTTTTAGATTTTCTCTTGCCTGTAAGTTATTGACAACAGCGGTAATGAGCTCATTACTGAAACGGCCATCAGGTCCCAGAGGAGTAAGGGTAAGAATAGGAGCCACGCCATATTGATGAGCCAGTTCTATCATCCATGTATCATCGACCAATGGAGGAATTAAATCACCATCGGTTGTAAAACCATAAGAAAATATATATAAATAAGACAAATATGGAAGGGTTTGTTCCAAAACCCACCTGCTTATAAACGGATAGGCATACCCGCCGGAATATATGTTGCGGCTTTGGTAAGGTATATCATTTCCGGCAAGTATCAACAGGGTTTCTCCAATAGCCAGCTTGTATGGATATGGAATCTGGTTTGTATATGTAACAGAGTCCACGCTTACCCCATATGTATATGCAATACTGTCAACAGTTTCTCCTTCTTTTACCACATGAATGAGCATAATAGGATACACCTTAAAATTAATGATATTTATAATATATGAAATGAAGCATTAATGTGAAACAAAAATTACAAACATAATATTAATAAAATTAATGCAATTCCAACATAAACTTATCACAAAGTAACGATATGCTAACTATATAAAAAGGAAATTATAAAAGAATATAGTAAAATGGAGGCATAATATGCAAGGGAGAATTGCATTAATTCCTGCTTATGAGCCATCTGCTACTCTTGTAACAATAACAGAACAATTATATAAAAAAGGGTATAAGATAATAATTGTTGATGATGGAAGTGGCAGCAGATATGAGTCAGTATTTAATAAAGTTTCGTTGTTTGCTACACTTCTTAAGCATGAAACCAACAGGGGTAAAGGCTCTGCCCTTAAGACAGGACTTTCCTACATACAAGAAACAACGTCTGGAGATGCCATTATAGTAACTCTGGATGCAGATGGACAGCATAGTATTGAAGATGCCGGAAGAGTGTGTAAATGTGCGGAACACAATTCGGGCAGATTAGTGTTGGGAAGTCGTATGTTTACAGGAAAAGTACCAATGAAAAGCAAACTTGGAAATGCAATTACCAGAGTAGTATATAGAATCTTTACAGGCATAAGCGTAAATGATACACAGACAGGACTTCGTGCATTTCATATAGATATGATACCATTTATGCTTGGAATTGAGGGGAAGAGATATGAATATGAGATGGAAGTACTGTTACAGTGTGCCAGGCAGAATATACCTATAATAGAAATAGAAATAGATACAATATATGATGATGATAATTCCTCATCACATTTTAACGCAGTAAAGGATTCATATAGAGTATATAAAGAAATCTTGAAATTTTCAGCGTCCTCGTTTATAAGCTTTATAGTAGACTATAGTTTATATATAATATTTTTATTATTAACAGGCAGGCTGCAAGCAGCAGTAAGTATTCCACTGTCAAATATTCTGGCACGAATTATCAGTGCAGCAACTAATTTTTCTATTAACAGGAATTATGTTTTTAAGAGCAAGGATAATGTATTTAAATCAGCAATATTATACGTACTTCTGGCGTGTTGTATATTGGCGGGTAATACATGTCTGTTGACTGTACTTGTAAATATAATAGGTATTAATAAATTTATTGCTAAAATATTTACAGAGATAACATTTTTCATATTTAGCATATTGGTACAGAAATTTATAATATTCAAAAAGAAAGAAAGCAGGGGCTGATATGAATTTTTTAAAAAAACCATATATATGGGCAGTAAGTTATACGATAATATTGACATTATTTACAGCGTATGTATTGCTGGATACATTTGTAATACCAAGAACATATACTATAGTGGATAATGAGATAAATACCGAAAAGAGCATAAGTAATATAACAGATACCTCATATAAGGATGACAATATAAGTATTACAATTACAACCTACAGGGAATATAATACAAATATATATGTTGCAGATGTAATAGTGTCAGATGTTCAATATTTAAAGACTGCATTTGCAAACAATACCTATGGCAAAAATATAACTGAAAAAACTTCGCAGATTGCAGCAGAAAATAGTGCAATACTTGCAATGAATGGCGATTTTTATGGAGCCCAGAACAGGGGTTATGTATTGAGAAACGGAACACTTTATAGAAGCAGAGCATCAAGAGGTTCACAGGAGGACCTTGTGATATATGATACAGGTGAATTTGAAATAATAGATGAAGATAATATAACAGCAGAAGAACTTGAAAGTTTGGGAGTGTGGCAGGTATTATCTTTTGGCCCGGGGCTTATTATTAATGGGGATATAAGCGTTACTGACAGTGATGAAGTAGGCAAGGCCATGGCAAGCAACCCACGTACGGCTATTGGTATTGTAGATGATATGCATTATGTATTTATAGTATCAGATGGGCGAACCGGTGAGAGTGAAGGATTATCATTGTATGAGCTGGCAGAGTTTCTTGACAATTATGGCGTAGAAACAGCTTATAATCTGGATGGTGGTGGTTCATCAACAATGTATTTTAATGGTGAAGTAATTAATAATCCAACCACAAATGGCAAGAAAATAAGTGAAAGGAGCGTGAGTGATATTGTATACATTGGATACTGATGCAAATAGGAACAGTGCAGTTAAAACAGCAATGGTATATTTGGGAATAACAGTTTTTTGCGTTATATTCAGCTGTATTTATGAGTATTTCAGTCATGGAGTATACTCTGGGTTTATGATATATATGTTTATATTTCCTTTATTGGGAGGTGTACTTCCATATATGATTATAGGCTTAGTAAATGGTATAAAATATCCCGGACGTGTTTCACTCAATGCTTACAATTCGGGAATTGCAACATTGACGATAGGAAGCTGTATTCAGGGGGTACTTGAAATTTATGGTACAACATCTGATTATACACCTGTGTTCTGGATTACAGGAGCAATACTTGTAATCATAGGTATTATTAGTTATTGCATGTCATAGCAATTTGTATCACATATATGAGCATAAGTAAAAGAGCTATAAGATAGTGGATTAATTTTAATCTGTTATCTTGTGGCTCTTTTCCATATCATAGGAAAGTTCTTTGAACTTACCTATGATATAAAACGCTCCGCTAAGGA
>JBJEMK010000113.1:0-2685 GCA_051879635.1 Eubacterium sp. | reverse complement strand
TATCACAGAAGCTCTATGATATGAAGAAGGAGCTTCTGGACAATTATAATAATCTTCCATCTCATAAAAAGTATGATTAAAACAGTCAAATGGTGAAATTTAAATGAAAAACAGTAATAAAATTGGAAGCCGATTATTTTTTTATTTATTTGGACTTTTTATTATGGCAATTGGAATATCATTTTCCGTAAAATCAAAATTAGGTGTATCTCCGGTTAGTTCTATTCCATATACCATAACCTGTGTATTTGGTATGGAACTGGGAAATGCAACAATTTTATTCCATACTATTCTTGTCCTTATACAAATTATTCTATTACGAAAGAATTTTAAATTAATTAATATTTTTCAGATAGCCGCCGGTATAGTTTTTGGAAAATTTATTACATTATCAAATGTATTAATATCAAATATCATGATACCGGAGACAATATTTGTGCGCATTATATTACTTGTCATAAGTATTATTCTTATTGCTATAGGAATATTCTTTTATATGCCTGCTGATATTATGCCTCTGGCCGCTGAGGGAGTGATACAGGCAGTGTCAGAAATATCAGGAATAGAATTTCCAAAAGTAAAAGTTGGTTTTGATATGACTATGGTTACAGTTTCTCTTATAACATGTCTGATTGTTTTACATAGGTTTGGGAGTATTGGTGCAGGCACAATTCTTGCCGCAGTTTTTGTTGGTGTTGTACTTGGTATTATTAAAAAGTACTTTGGTGAATGGCGGGATAAACTGTAGTTGACATTTATTTCCCTTTCAGTTAAAATTGTATGGAAAATAAACAATATAAAGACTTTGATGGAGACAGTAATTTTCCTTGTAAAAGTTATAGCGAGTCCGGAGTGGTGGGAGCCGGATACAAGTAGCAGGTAAACGAATATCACTCCGGAGTTTCGCATCGAACGGATATAAGCATCATGATTTACATTATCTAGTAGGTGTCGACGGTTTTCCACCGTTATATGGAACACATATAAAAGATTATTCTTTAGTATGCTGCAACAGGTGGTATAACGAAATTATAGCTTTCGTCCTTGCAGGACGGAAGCTTTTTAATTTCCTATAATATTAAAAAATAAGATATAAGGAGAAAAGTAATGTACGACAAAGTATCTACCAATCTTAATTTTGTTGAAAGGGAAAAGAAAACTGAGCAGTTTTGGCGTGAAAATCATATTTTTGAAAAGAGTATGGATAGCAGAAAGGAAGGCGAAACATATACATTTTATGATGGCCCGCCTACTGCTAACGGCAAGCCTCATATAGGGCATGTGCTTACACGTGTTATCAAGGATATGATTCCAAGATATAAGACAATGAAGGGATATATGGTTCCTAGAAAAGCAGGATGGGATACACACGGACTTCCGGTTGAACTTGAGGTTGAGAAATTGCTGGGACTTGATGGCAAGGAGCAGATTGAGGAATATGGTCTGGATCCTTTTATTTCAAAGTGCAAGGAAAGTGTGTGGAAATATAAAGGAATGTGGGAAGATTTTTCACAGACAGTAGGATTCTGGGCTGATATGGATAATCCATATGTAACTTATCATAATGATTTTATCGAATCAGAATGGTGGGCATTAAAGAAAATATGGGAAAAGGGTCTTTTATATAAAGGCTATAAGATTGTGCCTTATTGCCCACGATGTGGAACTCCTCTTTCAAGTCATGAAGTAGCTCAGGGATATAAAGATGTAAAAGAACGTTCAGCAGTAGTACGTTTTAAAGTTAAAGATGAAGATGCGTATATTCTGGCATGGACAACTACTCCATGGACACTTCCATCAAACGTAGCTTTGTGTGTTAATCCTAATGAGTCGTATGTAAAAGTGGAAAATGATGGATACACATATTATATGGCAGAGGCTCTGGTTGAAACCATATTAAAGGGTGATGTGAAAATTCTTGAAAAGTATCAGGGTAAAGATTTAGAATACAAAGAATATGAACCATTATTTGAATATGGTAATGCACACCTTAATAATAAAAAGGCATTTTATGTAACATGTGATACTTATGTAACATTAACAGATGGTACCGGTGTAGTTCATATTGCTCCTGCATTTGGTGAGGACGACAGTAACGTAGGAAAGAAATATGACTTGCCATTCCTCCAGATGGTAAATCAAAAAGGTGAGATGTCAGGAGGAACGCCTTGGGATGGTACATTCTGTAAAAAAGCTGATATGCCTATTCTTCAGGCATTAGAGGATAAGGGGCTTTTATTTGATGCTCCTGTATTTGAGCATAGCTATCCACATTGCTGGAGATGCGACACCCCACTTATTTATTATGCAAGAGAATCATGGTTTATCAAAATGACGGCAGTTAAAGATGACCTGATTAAAAATAATAATACAATTAACTGGATACCTGAAAGCATTGGAAAAGGCCGGTTTGGTGACTGGCTTGAAAATGTACAGGATTGGGGAATAAGCCGTAACAGATATTGGGGAACACCTCTTAATATATGGCAGTGTGAATGTGGACATATGCATTCCATCGGAAGCATTGCAGAACTTAGGGAAATGAGTGACAATTGCCCTGATGATATAGAACTGCATCGCCCATATATAGATGAAGTAACTATTAAATGTCCTCATTGTGGAAAGCAGATGCATAGAGTACCGGAGGTTATTGACTGTTGGTTTGATTCAGGAGCAATGCCATTT
>JBJEMK010000112.1:0-10685 GCA_051879635.1 Eubacterium sp. | reverse complement strand
TGAAAGCTATAAGAAAATCGAAAAGGTTTTTAGTAAAGAAGGTGAAACCATTGACAGCATTGCAAATGAATTTCAGGTTTCCAATACAAGAATTAGACAACTTGAAAAGAAGGCTTTGGAACAATTAAAGCAGTTAGACAGAATTCAGGAATTATCAGAAGTTTTTGGATATGATTGCAGTATTGCTTATAAATCAGGCTTGCAGGCAATGAAAGATGGTAAAGGTTCAACAGTAGAATATCTTGTTATAAAACAAATGGAATTGCAGGAAAGACATGAAGCAACTTTGAAGCGGTTGCGTGAAGCAATTCAAAAAATGGAAGATGAAGAAATATAAAGTTGTTTATGATTTTGTTTGTTCAGATATGAATATGAGAATACAACAGGAAATGACACAGTTAGACCTTGCAAATTTGCTTGCAGATAAAAAGGTTATATTGATAAGTGTCAATGATTCGGGTCATATATATCACAGAAAAAAGAGAAAAGAAAGGCGGTGATGACCATGACAGCAAGACAGAAAAAATTCTGTTATGAATACGCAAACACAGGAAATGCAACACAATCTGCTATTAGTGCAGGCTATGCAGAAAAGACTGCAAGAAGTCAGGGACAAAGGCTTTTGACCCTTCCAAGTGTTCAGAATTATCTGAAACAGCTTGCAGAAGAATATGCTTCTTCCAAGATAGCAACAGCAAGTGAAATGCAGGAAGTTTTGACATCCATCATCAGGGGTGAACTTCAAGAAGAAGTAATTGTCATTGAAGGCTGTGGTGATGGTGTATCACAGGCGGTCAAAAAGTACAAGAAACCTTCAATGAAGGATGTCATCAGTGCTGTTGATAAACTTGCAAAGATGCAGGGACTTTACAATGATAACAACATGATGCTGAATGCTGTTGTTCCTGTTTTTTATGGTTTAGACGAACTTGAAGATTGATGAAAGGCGGTGATTGTTTATGTTTGGTGGAAATACCACAGCAAAGATTCAGACCAAGACCACAACCAAGAATTCTATTGGTGAAATGGAAGCGACTTGGTCAGATATAGCAATCATCAAAGGTTTCCTTGATTATGAAAGCGGTCAGAATGACCTGTCAAAGTATGATGCAAAGGTTCAGGAAACAACACATGTTTTCATGTGCGATTATTCACAGATTGCAGGAAAAGGTGTGACATCAGAAAATTGCAGACTTGTTTGTGAAGGTCTTGTTTATGATGTTTTGATGATTGATGATGTTATGGAACTGCACAAACATGTTGAAATTTATTTGAAATATGTTGGTGAAGGAACAGGAATCACATAAAGAAGGGGGTGAAAAGAAATGGATTTGTTCAAACTTGTTGGAACAATTGCAATTGAAAATTCAGAAGCTAACAAGGCAATTGAAGGAACAACTGAAAAAGCAGAAAAGTCACATGGCAAGATGGCGGTTGCTTTTCAAAAAATGGGTAATCTTGCATTAAAGGCAGGAAAAGTTGTTGCAGTTGGGATTGGTGCAGGTGCTACTGCAATAGGTGTTCTTTCAAAAAAGGCAATGGATGAATATGCAAATTATGAACAGTTAGCAGGTGGTGTTGAAACCTTATTCAAAGGCAGTAGTTCAAAAGTGTTGGAATATGCGAATCAGGCATACAAAACAGCAGGAATGTCAGCAAATCAGTATATGGAAACTGTGACAGGATTCAGTGCAAGTTTGTTACAGTCCTTGAATGGTGATACAGAAAAAGCATCTGAAAAAGCAAATCAGGCTATTGTTGATATGTCAGATAATGCTAATAAAATGGGAACATCAATGGAAGCTATTCAGAATGCATATCAAGGATTTGCAAAACAAAATTATACTATGCTTGACAACCTGAAACTTGGCTATGGTGGAACAAAGGAAGAAATGCAAAGATTGCTGTCTGATGCAGAAAAAATCAGTGGTATCAAATATGACATTTCTTCATATGCAGATGTCGTTGATGCGATTCATGTTATGCAAGAATCAATGGGAATAGCAGGAACAACATCAAAAGAAGCATCAACAACAATTCAGGGTTCAATTGGAATGATGTCTTCCGCATGGTCTAACTTTTTAACAGGTATGGCAGACCCTGCACAGGATTTTGATGCATTGCTTGGAAATTTGGTTGATTCTGTTGTTACGGTTGCAAATAACATTGTTCCAAGAATTGTAGCAATGCTTCCAAGGCTTGTGGAAGGTGTTACATCACTTATTTCACAATTGGCAAATTATATACCTGATATTCTTGGAAAGTTGCTTCCTGCATTGATTCAGGGGGCGGTTGGACTTATAAATCAGATTGTAACAATTCTTCCTGATTTGATTGCAATTATTATTGACCAATTACCATTGATACTTGATGGAATTATGCAGATATTTGTTGGAATAGTTCAAGCACTTCCAACATTGATAACTACAATCACACAAGCACTACCTGAAATAATTATGATAGTAGTGCAAACATTGGTTTCAAATTTACCTGCACTGATTCAGGGAATAGTTCAGCTTATTGTTGGTATCACACAGGCACTTCCTGAAATAATTGTTGCTTTAATCAACGAACTTCCGCAAATCATTTCATTGATTGTTCAAGCATTGATTGAAAATATTCCTATACTGATTCAAGGTGCAGTTCAAATGGTTGCAGGTCTTGTAATGGCAATACCGCAAATCATTTCAGCATTGATTCAAGCAATACCGCAAATCATAACAAGTATTGTCACAGGTTTTGCACCTATGTTGGAAAAGATGAAACAAGTTGCAACCAATGTGATGAATGCAGTCAAAGAAGTATTTGTGAACATTTGGAATGCAATTAAGAATGCTATCAGCAACATAATGGAAGCAATTAAAACCACTATTTCAAATGTTTGGAATGGAATCAAGACAACAGTTTCAAATATTGTGAATGGCATAAAAACAACTATTTCAAATGTTTTCAATGCTATAAAAACAACCATCAGCAACATTCTGAATGGTGTAAAAACAACTTTCAGTAATGTTTGGAATGGCATCAAGAACACTGTCACAAATGTCATCAATGGCATTAAGACAGGAATTTCCAATGGTTTGAATGGTGCAAAGAATGTTGTGACAAATGTTCTGAATGGAATCAAGAATTCTTTCAGCAATATTTTTGAAGGTGTAAAAAATGTTGTGAAGGGTGCTATTGATAAAATCAAGGGATTCTTCCAATTCAAAGTTGAACTTCCTAAAATCAAACTTCCACACTTCGGAATTAGTCCGTCAGGTTGGCAGATTGGGGACTTGTTAAAAGGTTCTATTCCTAAACTTGGAATTGAATGGTATGCAAAAGCTATGGACAAGGGAATGATTATGAATCAACCAACAATCTTTGGTTATGATTCAGCATCACAGAATTTCCTTGCAGGCGGTGAAGCAGGAAGTGAAACAGTAGTTGGAACACAGAATCTGATGGAAATGATTCAGACTTCTGTTGATTCAAGAATGAATGTTGTTGTTCAGGCTATTCTGAACTTGCAGGAAAGAATACTTGAATCATTGGGTCTGATTTATGAAAATATGGGATATGACCTTGTTCTTGACACAGGTGTGTTGGTTGCTGAAACCGCACCACAGATGGATGAAGAACTTGGAAAGATATTCAAAAGGAAAGGAAGACAATAAATGTTTGGATGGATTTTAGCAATTATTTTATTGATGGTGTTACTTGGCACACTTTATTTCACAGGTGTTGCCTTTCAGAATATTAGCAAAGGAATGTATGACCTTTGCAAGAAGGCAGGGGAATCACCTGAACCTATTCTGAAAAAATATGGTCTTTGGACTTGGTACAAAAACGATTGAATAAAGCAGACCATTGATGTATAATACATATGGTCAATCAATTCTTTGAAGAAGGAATTGGAATTAAGCAAGGGTGAAAATTTCCCTTGCTTTTTTTCTTTTTCAATACAAATGGATTTGAGGTTTTCTGTATAACTAACACATAATACACAAAACCCTTGAAAATGCAGTATTTTCAAGGTCAGGAATTATCAAAGAGATAGGCAAGTTAAATATAAGAAAATTATTAGAACCCTTGAAAAATTTTTTTCAAGGGTTCTATTGTATTTTATAGGAATAAAATTTTTCGTAAATATGAAAATATGTTGGTAACTGATACATAACTAATAAGGTTTATGTAAAGTTTATGTAAAGTATGCAAATGTAGAAAAAATATGCTTGTGAGTATGAGAATATAAGTTGTATAATAATATAAAATAAAAAAAGGCTAATAAGCCTTTTTTTAAGCACCAATGCGCGTAAACAATGTCGGTTATAACCTTATTTGCACTCACCTTGTAAGCAATACTATAATAACATATATTGATATATAAATGCAAGAGAAAAAATTATAAGGAGATAAAAGGAGATAAAAATGGGTAAAAAAGACAAAAAAATGTATGTGGGAATCGATATGGGAACAAATTCAGTGGGAATGGCAGTAACGGATGAAAACTATAATTTGTATAGGGTAAAGGGGAAGGACTTTTGGTGTTCAAGAGTATTTGGAGAAGCGAACACTGCGGTTGAACGAAGAACTAATCGCATCTCTAGAAGAAGACGACAGAGAGAAGTGGCCAGACAGGGTGTTTTGCGTGAACTGTTTTCAGACGAAATAGATAAGGTGGACGAAGGATTTTTTGCAAGGCTTGATGAGTCAAAGTATCATATGGAGGATAGAGATAATCAGCAACCTTATGCTTTGTTTGCAGATAGTGGATACACAGACAAAAATTATTTTTGTGAATATCCTACAATATTTCATTTGCGAAAAGAACTGCTTCATCCTACAAAGAATGCTTATGATGTACGATTAGTTTATTTGGCTATTGCAAATATGTTTAAGCATAGAGGGCACTTTCTTAATGACATGCTTGATGTGGATAAAATAACGTCTAGTGCAGAAGAAGTATATCAGCTACTTGTGGAATCGGCTATGATGTATTCTATAGAATTACCGGTAAGTATAGATGTAGAAAAACTTGTGAATTTAATTGGTGAAAAAGGTGTGTCAAGAAGTAAACACTTAGAGAATGTCTGTGAATATCTTGGCGTCTCGAAAAAAGATAAGCAGGCATATGAGATACTAAAGCTTGTATGTGGTATGAGTGGAATTCTTTTTAATATATATGGTGAAGAAGTAATTGATGAAGAAAACAAAAAACTTAGTTTAAATTTTAGAGATAACAACTATGAGGAGAAAGAAAGTCAAGCGTTAGAGCTTTTAGGTGATAATTATTTTGAATTGTTAGAGGTGATAAAAGAGCTTCACGATATAGGTATTCTTTCAAGTATTATAAAGGGACACAAATATCTTTCTGAGTCTAGAGTAGAGCTTTACGAAGAGCATAAAAAGGATCTTGATATGCTTCAGGGTGTTATGAAAAAGTACGATATGAAAGCCTATAATGAGATGTTCAGAGTGATGAAAGAGGGCAATTATAGTGCTTATGTAGGTAGTGTTAATGCGCATGATATAAAGGTAAGACGAAATGGAGGAAAGGGTAAGTCACGGGAAGATTTTTACACGGGAGTAAAAAAGGCACTCAAGAATTTTCCACAGGATGATGAAGATGTAAAAACTATACTGGCTAAGATAGAAAACGAAACGTTTATGCCTAAACAGTTGACGGCTTCTAATGGTGTTATTCCGAACCAGTTACATACAGCTGAAATGAAAGCAATACTTACAAACGCGGAAAAGTATCTTCCATTTTTACTTGAAACAGATGAGTCTGGTCTCACTGTTTCACAAAGAATCGTTGAATTGTTCACATTTCATATACCTTATTATGTGGGGCCAATAGGTGCCAGTGGTGATAATGTTTGGGCAAAGAGAAGACCAGGAGAGGAAAAAGGAAAAGTTTATCCATGGAACTTTGACCAAAAAATAGACACAAAAGGTGCTGCAGAAGAATTCATAGGCAGAATGGTTAGACATTGTACATATCTTTCAGGGGAAAGGACATTGCCGAAGCAATCACTCTTATATGAAAAGTTTATGGTTTTAAATGAACTAAATAATCTTAAAATAAATGGCGCAAAACCTGATGTAGCGGTAAAGCAGGGAATTTACGAAAATCTTTTTAAAACAGGAAAAAAGGTTACGTTAAATACGTTAAAAGCTTATTTATATAATAATTCTATCATAGCATCAAAAGATGATGTTGTAATTAGTGGTATTGATGCCGGATTTAATACATCCTTAACTTCGGTTGGTAAGTTTAGAGGAATATTGGGAGATGACTTGTTTACTGATGAAAATCAGGCTATGGTAGAGAAGATTATATTCTGGGGAACTGTATATGGTAATGATAAGAAGTTCTTAAAAGAAAGAATAGAAAATGAGTATAAAGGAAGGTTAACGACTGAACAGATAAAACGAATAGTGGGATTTAAATTTAACGGTTGGGGAAAACTGTCTAAGGCTTTTTTGGAACTTTCCGGCAATTGTGAATGTGGAGAGTGTTCACTTATACAAGCACTTTGGGAGACAAACCATAACCTTATGGAGCTTTTAGCAGAACAGTATGGTTTTAAGAAAAGTCTGGATGCAATGTCAAATGATGTAGAAAAGCCACTGAGTGATTGGACAATAGAAGATTTGGATGGTAAGTACTTAGCTGCACCTGTAAAACGTATGGTATGGCAGACTATAAAAATGTTAAGAGAGGTTTGTGAGCTGACAGAGAAAGAGCCAGATAAAATATTCGTCGAGATGCCGAGAGAACATGAGAAAAATGCTACACGTAAGAACTCCAGAAAGAAAAAATTGCTTGAATTATATACAGCGCTTAAGAGTGAACAAAAGTCATGGGCTGAGCTCAAGATAAGGGAAATCAATGGAAAGAGTGATGCAGACTTTAGAATTAAGAAGTTATATTTATACTATTTACAGCAGGGAAAGTGTATGTATAGTGGTGAAACGATAGAATTGAGTGACCTTATGAATAACAACCTATATGATATAGATCACATATATCCAAGACACTTTATAAAAGATGATAGTATTGAAAATAATCTGGTACTTGTAAAAAAGCAGATTAACAATCACAAGAGTGATACTTTTCCATTGGAAAAAGATATACAGAAGGACAGAGCATCATTCTGGAAAGCATTAAGTGAGCGTGGATTTATCACAAAAGAAAAGTATAATAGATTGACTCGTACAGAAGAATTCACTGACGAGGAAAAGGCAGCATTTATTAGTAGACAGTTAGTAGAAACCAGTCAAGGAACAAAAGCTATAACACAAGTACTGAAACAGGCGTTCCAAAATACACAGATCGTATTTGTAAAAGCCGGTATCGTGAGTGATTTCAGAAAGAAATTCGAAATAAACAAGGTGAGAGTACTTAACGATACACATCATGCAAAGGATGCATATTTGAATATTGTTGTAGGAAATACATATAATACGAAGTTTACCAGTAATCCAATTAATTTTATAAAAGATGGGTCAAAGAATCCTCGGGATGACTTCTTTAAGTATCATATGGATAAAATATTTGATTATAATGTAAGTCGAAATGGCGAAAATGCATGGGTGGCTGATAATGGAACAACAAAGGAACATGTTCTTGATGTTGTCAATAGAAACACTGTGACAATAACCAGAAAGACAGAGGAGAATCACGGTGCCTTGTCTAATAAGGCAACAGTGTGGGGAAAAGATAAAGCCAAGGGCAATCCGGATGCTTATATGCCAGTTAAAAGTAGTGATGCTAAGGCTCAGGATGTTACAAAGTATGGAGGTATTACATCAATAGCAAACTCTGGATACACACTCATAGAGTATACCGTCAAAGGAAAGAAAGTAAGAAGTTTGGAGGCTTTACCAGTTTATTTGGGAAAAAGTGATACTCTGACAAAGGAGAAGATTTTGGATTATATATCAGAAACTCTTCAGAAAGAGTATAGCGGTAAAGAAGTCTTGAATTTAAGAGTGTGTGTGCCATTTATTCCGCAAAAGTCAAAGGTTAGGATAGACGGCTTTTATTACTATATAGGTGGAAAAACAGGGAATTCGATTTATTTAAATAACGATGTGCCACTTTATCTATCATATGATGATGAAGAATACCTGAGAAAGATAATAAAAGCAATAGAAAAAGCTAATTATGAAGAAGCAGATAAGAATGGCAATGTGATTATTACAAAAGAAAAGAATAATCAACTTTTTAAGACGTTAGCGTTAAAGCTTAATAGGAAGCCGTATAATAATAACAGATGGAATATATATAAGATAATTGAGGGAAAAGAAGATGTGTTTGAAGCATTATATGTTGAAAAACAGTGTTTTGTAATAAATCAGATTATAAATTGGATTAATTCAACTACTCAGAATGTTAATTTGAAAAATTTGAAAGGTAGCGAACATGCTGGTACTTTGGCTTTAAATAAAAAAATTTCAGAGTGTAATGAATTTATTCTTATCCATCAATCTATAACAGGTATGTATGAAAGAAGAATAGACCTGTTAAAGATATGAGTTGGCGTACGATAGTTGTCTCTAAAAGTGCTAAGTTAGATTATCAGATGGGATATATGGTAGTGCGACAGGAAGAGACGACTAAGATATTTTTAAACGAGATAAGTATGGTTATATTAGAGACCACTGCGGTCTCTATAACCGGAACCTTGATGTGTGAACTGGTAAAGAATAAAATAAAGGTAGTATTTTGCGATGAAAAAAGAAATCCCTCATCAGAGCTGGTGCCGTATTATGGATCACATGATACCAGTGCAAAGATAAGAAATCAAATTGCATGGAGTGATGATATAAAGACAACTGTATGGACGGAAATCGTAACCGAAAAGATACGAAAGCAAAAAGAACTGTTAGAAAGAGTTCGTAAAGACAAAGAAGCTATGCTACTTCAAAGTTATATGGATGAGATGCAGTATGGAGATTCTACAAACAGAGAAGGACATGCTGCAAAGGTTTATTTTAATGCATTGTTTGGAAAAGATTTTACCAGAACATCAGATTGTAACATCAATGCAGCTCTGAATTATGGTTATAGTATTATGTTATCTTCTTTTACGAGGGAAGTTGTAGCTAACGGATATATCACACAGATAGGATTATTTCATGACAATATGTTTAATCAGTTCAACCTGGCTTCAGATTTGATGGAACCTTTTCGATCGATAGTGGATCAGGCAGTATACGATATGGAACTTCGTACATTTGAAAAAGAAGAAAAGATGAGGTTAGTAAATCTATTGAATCAATCAGTGCGTATTAATGATAGGTCAGAATATGTGAGCAATGCAATAAAGATATATTGTAGAAGTATTTTTGATGCACTTAGTGATAAAGATATTGCTATGATAAAGTTCTATTCGCTATAAGAGGAAAAGGAATGAGTTACAGATTTATGAGAATACTTGTGATGTTCGATTTGCCAGTGGTCACTTCGGCAGAGCGAAAAGAATATGCAAAGTTTAGAAAATATCTAATAAAGTCTGGCTTTCTGATGATTCAAGAATCGGTATATTGCAAACTGTCGCCCAATTCCACGTTAGCGGATGCTGTGATAGAAAATGTGCGAAAAAACAAACCGGAAAAGGGGTTGGTACAAGTGCTGAGGGTTACAGAAAAGCAGTATGCAAAGATGGAATATATAGTGGGAGAAGGACGCACAGAAGTATTATCTTCTGATGATAGGTTGGTGATATTATGAGGCTTGTAGAAAGAGAATTGGGACTGGGGATAGAATTCAAAGAAAATGTGGTGTCAGTTATAGTAGTAGAAGATGTTGATTTAAGACTTCCTATAGTTGAAGAACTGTATTCGCAGGTGATGGGAAAAGATGGTAACTGGCTGCTTGCGGAAAATGAAAAGAATTATGAATTGAGCAAGAAAGCGGAGATAATACTGGAACCATTTTCGTTAGAATTAAATAATAAAAAAGTTAAAACGAAATTATATCAAGATATCAAAACAATTGCTCAAGATTTCTGCTTTTCACAAGGATTAGAGGTACATTCACACATATGTAACTACTTGGAAAACTTGCTGGAAAGAATACCGTATCCGGTAAAATATGAAGAAGAATGGAATATATTAGAACTTCTCAAGGCATATGGAGTGGAACTTGTGGAAGAATGTGACAGTATATGTGAAAAGCTATTCAATTATATCAGGATAGTTAACCATGTGTGTGGAATTAGTATATTTATAACTGTTAATATAAAACAATATCTGACTAAGGAACAGATATTTGAGTTGTACAAAATTGCTATGTATAGTAAAATACAACTAGTGCTTATAGAATTTAATATGCTGAATGAGAAGTTTGATTGTGAGGAAATCTATATTCTTGATAAAGACAGTTGCATTATAACATATTAGAATCAATAAATGGCAATTTTACACCTACTTTGTGTTATATAAAGTACAATAAAGTGCTTACACATATGCCAATATGTATAGGTTCGGTGATGACCTTAAAATTGAATTAGAGGTTTGAGAACCTTGTAAGTAAATAAAGGTGTAAAACAAGAGATACTACATATTGGAGATTCTGGGAGTTTGAGAACCTTGTAAGTAAATAAAGGTGTAAAACCGAAAGAAGCTGAGAATGAGAGGTACAGTGGTTTGAGAACCTTGTAAGTAAATAAAGGTGTAAAACATATGTT
>JBJEMK010000111.1:0-2775 GCA_051879635.1 Eubacterium sp. | reverse complement strand
TCATTCCTGCAAAACCTGACTGGTAGATAAGGTCTACAATAAGTTTCATTTCATGAATACATTCAAAGTATGCATTTCTTTCATCATAACCTGCTTCAACAAGAGTTTCAAAGCCTGCCTGCATAAGGGCACATACACCACCGCAAAGTACAGCCTGCTCTCCGAAAAGGTCTGTTTCTGTCTCTGTTCTGAATGTTGTTTCAAGAACACCGGCTCTTGCTCCACCGATTGCAAGTGCATATGCAAGTGCTCTGTCTAATGCCTTTCCTGTAGCATCCTGATGAACAGCTACTAAACAAGGAACACCTTTACCTGCCTGATATTCACTTCTTACTGTATGACCAGGACCCTTAGGAGCAATCATTGTTACATCAACGTCTGCCGGTGGAACAATCTGTCCAAAATGAATATTAAATCCATGAGCAAACATAAGCATATTACCTGCTTCAAGATTTGGCTCGATATCCTTCTTGTACATTGCTGCCTGTAATTCATCATTAATAAGAATCATTATAATATCTGCTTTTTTTGCAGCTTCTGCAGCTGTATATACTTCAAATCCCTGAGCTTCTGCTTTTGCCCATGATTTGCTGCCTTCATATAAACCAATAATAACGTTGCAGCCTGATTCTTTAGCATTAAGAGCATGTGCATGTCCCTGACTTCCATAACCAATAACTGCAATTGTCTTTCCCTCTAAGAGTGATAAGTTACAATCTTCCTGATAATAAATCTTTGCCATAATAGCGCCTCCATTTGTACTATTTACTGTTTTACAGTTGTTTTTATTTAAAAGCTCCTCTTGCAAGACCGGTAATACCTGTCCTAACAAGCTCAAGGATTTCAAATCCTTCAAGTAAGCCAATAAATGCATCTAATTTTGCCTGATTGCCCGTTAACTCTATCATCATTGAATCACTGGCAACATCAACTATCTTAGCTCTGAATATATCAGCTACGGCAATTACCTGCTGTCGCTGATCAGCACCTACAGCCACTTTTACCAATATTAATTCCCTGCACACTGAATATCCATCACTTAATTCTTCTATTTCTTTAACATCTTCGAGTTTATCAATCTGCTTAATTATCTGTTCTAAAATATCATCATCTCCATGCACCACTATTGTCATGCGTGAAAATACAGGATTCTCTGTTTCTCCTACCGTTAAACTATCAATATTATACCCTCTTCTGCTGAAAAGCCCGGCAACTCTGTTTAATACTCCGGAAGTATTTTCAACAAGAACAGACAATACCATTTTTTTCATAAACAATCCTCTTTTTCAAATATTTTTACATTAGAATATATCTTATCACATATGACATATTTGTCAATCCGTCAGTCTAACTTCTTCTCAATCTCTTCTTGTGACATTGCATGGAAATAGTAATGCCCCTGTACTACATCACATCCGGTTGCTTTTAATGCATTAACCTGTCCTGTTGTCTCAATCCCTTCACACACTACCATATATCCTAATTCATGTGCCATTCTGGCAATTCCCGATATTATAGTACACCACTTTTCATCTTCAATATGATCAACCAGACTCTTGTCAATTTTTATTGCATCAATTGGATATTCACAAAAATCTTTAAAAGAAGTATATCCTGCTCCAAAATCATCAATATAAATTTTAAAATTCATTTTTTTCAGTTCAATCAATTGATTAATTGTTTCATTATCAGCTCTTATCATTGCTGTTTCAGTAATTTCAATAGCAATATATTCAGATGGACAGTTATATTTTTCAATAACTGCTTTAATTTTTTTACTAAAATCTTTTTGCTTTAAATCCAGTCTGGAAAAGTTGCATGAAACAACAGTTAATTTTTTGCCATGAGCCGCCCTTTCTCCTACCCATTTACACACTTCTTCAAATATCTGAAAATCGAGTTTGGAAATCATCCTGTTTTTTTCTAAATGTGGAACAAACTTAGCAGGCATTAATATTCCACGTTTTTTATTATCCCATCTTGCAAGCGCTTCCATTGATACTATATGACCTGTATTTATATCAACTATTGGCTGATAAAATGGAATAAACTCATGCTTAACTAATCCTCTTATTGCTTCCTGTTCAAGTTTTGCAAATTCGGCTGTTTCATCTAAAACCTCGCTCTTGCAAATTGCATAAACCAAATCTTTTCTCTGAGCATATTCTTTTGTTTGCATTGCATTATATAATGCAAGTTCAAAATCATCATCCGCATGTTTCAAAAAATATATTCCAAAGTTTGGTCTTATCGTTTGAATTTTTTTTAGTTTTTCAGATTCTTCAACCATACGCTGTGCAAGATTTTGTGTCCATGCTATTAAGTCTTGCTCGGCAAAATATTGCTTGATTGTACAGAATGTATACTGATTTACCCTTGCATTGTAATCATATTTGGTTGTATTTTCACTTACTACCTGTGACATCATCTTTAAGACTAGCGTTGTCTCTTCTGCCTTATAAAACTGTTGCAGAAATTCCGGGTTGCCTTCATATGCCACTATTGCATACATCGGTCTGCTCCTATAATTAATATGTTGTTTGTATTTTTGAGCCACACCGGAAAGATTGAGAAACTCTGTCACACTATCTCTATATCTGTTTTGTTCATTAATTTTATGCTGACCTAAAAGTCGTCCTGCCAAAATAATTGTAAAAATCATTGCAACAAAAAACAGCAATAACAATGAAAACACTGTCCATTCAAGTTCTTTTGCATATCCGTCATCAACAATTTCACCTATTATTATTGTATCATCAACCTTAATTTGATTAA
>JBJEMK010000110.1:0-11085 GCA_051879635.1 Eubacterium sp. | reverse complement strand
TTAATACATGAGCTTCAACATCAAGCATCTTCGAGGCATCTGATATGATATATCGCTTTTCTCCCATAAACGACCTCCCTTTATGCAATTATAGATGCCATTATATCTGGCATCTATAATTATAACATGTTGATATTCTATTTTAAATATTTCAAAAAACTTTTAGGCAATTTTATTTCTGCAGATTGCCGAATTTTGTAATTTCAGGCATCCATGCTAATTTTGCTGTCCCTACCGGACCGTTTCTCTGTTTTGCTATTATTATCTCAGAAACTCCTTTTTCCTCACTTTCTTTGTTATAATAGTCATCTCTATATATAAACATTACAACATCCGCATCCTGCTCTATCGCCCCTGACTCGCGAAGATCTGACAGCATTGGTCTCTTGTCAGGGCGGCTTTCAACAGCACGATTAAGCTGTGACAGTACTACAATAGGAATATTTAGTTCTCTGGCAAGTGCTTTTAGAGATCTGGATATTTCTGAAACCTCCTGTTGTCTGCTGTCAATCTTGGCATTTCCTCGCATCAACTGTATATAGTCGATTAATATAACCTGTATATCTTTTTCAAGCTTATATTTTCTTGCTTTGGAGCGTAATTCAGACATCGATATGCTAGGAGTATCATCTATTATTATTCCGGAGTTTCCCACTGCATCAGCACTCTTTATAAGTTTGTCCCACTCTTCATCTATGAGTTTTCCTGTTCTTATTTTCTGAGAGTCTACCATGGAATGCTGAGCAAGCAAACGGTTGACCAGTTGTTCCTTTGACATTTCTAAGCTGAACATAGCAACAGGAATACCCTTTTTTATAGCAATATTTTCAGCCATATTGAGAATAAGGGCTGTCTTTCCCATAGAAGGTCTTGCTGCAACTAATATAAAATCAGATGGCTGCAGTCCCGAAAGCATATAATCTAAATCTCTAAAACCCGTTGCAACTCCCGTAATAGAACCTGCATTTTTAGACGCGGCTTCTACTTTGTCCAATGCATTAAGGACAATCTGTCGTATAGGAGTATACTCTCCTGCCCCTCTTTTTTGAAGCAGATTGAACACCTTTTTCTCCATATCATCCATAATATTTTCCATTTTTTCGCCGCCATTATAACATTCCATGGATATTTCGTCATTAATTTTTATGGCGCGCCGCAGCATTGATTTGTCATATACAATTTTGGCATATTGCTTTACATTTGCAGAAGTAGGCACAGACGCAAGTATTTCCCTAACAAAATCCATGCTTATTACTTCATCCGGCACGCTATCTTCTGCAAGTTTATTCTTGATTGTAATAAGGTCAACTGCCTTTCCCTCATCATATAATTCCGTCATTGCCTTAAATAATACGCTATATTGTTTCCCATAGAAATCCTCTGAGCTTATGAGTTCAAGAGCAACCTCTATGGCATCTTTATCCATAATCATAGAGCCTATAACCGCTTTTTCCGCTTCTGTGCTATGAGGCAATACTTTTTTTACAACTGTATCTTCCATATATTTCTCCCGAATGCATTATGCTTCTACTACATTAACTTTTACACTTGCCACAACTTCAGGATGTAGTTTCACGATTACATTGTGATATCCTAATGTTTTTATGGCATCACTTATAACTATTTTTTTCTTATCTAAATCAATACCAAACTGACTTTTCATCTCAAGAGCAATTTCTTTGTTAGAAACTGTTCCGAACAGTCTGCCCTTCTCACCCGTCTTAACCTTTATGACCACTATTGTTTTTTCAACTTCTTCCTTAAGTTTCCGTGCTGCTTCTAGTTTTTCCTGAGCTACTTTTGCTTCATTTGCTTTTTGGAGCTTTAAATCATTCATATTTTTGTTTGTCGCTTCCACACCTAACTTTTTAGGAATAATAAAGTTTCTTGCATATCCATCATTAACTTTAACAATCTGACCTTTTTTTCCTAAGGTTTTAACATCTTCAAGCAAAATTATTTCCATTATAAATCTCCTTCTTCTGACATAGTTCTAATTGTAAGTTTAACCTGTTCTATCGCCTCGTCAGCAGTGCAATCGCTCATCTGCGCTCCTGCAACGTCAATATGGCCTCCACCTCCAAGCTTTTCCATAATAAGCTGAACATTTATGCCTTCCAGCGACCTTGCACTGATATAAACCTGGCCATTGTACTTTGTTGCTACAAATGATGCACTTACACCATTGATATTAAGAAGTTCATTTGCAGCCTGAGCTCCGACAACAGTAGGGCTCTGTACATTATCAGCCGTACATGTCGCCACAACAAATCTATCCATATATATATACGCATTCTGAATTGCTTCAGCTCTTGCTTTATATTCCTTTATATCTGCCCTAAGTATAGTCCTTACACGTGTAACATCTGCACCACTTCTTTTCAGAAAAGCTGCTGCCTCAAAAGTCCTAACACCGGTACGATTAGAAAAGTTATTTGTATCAATCATTATACCGGCATATAAAGCATCAGCCTCCTGGGATTTTAGTTTAATACCATCTTGAAAATACTGCAGAATCTCTGCAACCAGCTCACATGCACTGGAAGCATATGGTTCTATATATGAAAGCAATGCATTCTCGATAATTTCAGAACTCTGTCTGTGATGGTCGAGGACTACTATTGCCTTTGACTTTTTAAGTAGTTCAGGACACTCTGTGATGGTTGGTCTGTTAACATCGACTACTATTACTATAGTATTATCATCAATAAGCGACGGTGCCTCTGTGCTCTTTATGAACATATCTTCCTCATAACCTGCATCAACTGTAAAGCGGCTATACATTGCATGGACAGTCGGAGTGAGTTCATCAATCACTATTTGTGCCTTTTTATTCATAGTTTTTATTGCACGATAAAGCCCGATTGCCGAACCAAATGAATCAACGTCCCCAATCTTATGCCCCATTATAATTGCTTTTTCCCGCGTTTCTAATAATTCGCGCAATGCATGTGCTTTTACTCTGGCTTTTACTCTTGTCATCTTTTCAACTGACTTAGTTTTTCCGCCATAATAATAAATTTTCTCACCATCTTTAACAACCGCCTGGTCGCCTCCACGGCCAAGAGCCAGATCAATTGCCGTACGCGAATACTCGCAATTCCTAATATATGTGTCACCACTAATGCCCAGGCCTATACTGATTGTAACCGACATCTCATTACCTACATTTATAGTCTTTACATCATCGATAATTGAAAATTTATCACTTTGCAATACTGAAACATACTTAGATTTTATTGCAATAAAATATTTGTCTTTTTCTACTTTTTTTACTATACCATTTACGCTTGATATATATTTATTGACCTTCCTGTCAACAAGTGCCACTAATAAAGAACGTCTGACATCCTCTACACTTTCAAGTGCTTCATCATAATTATCAATATATATAAGTCCCGCAACCAGTCTTTCATCATGGTTTTCCTTAATAAGTTGAATCATCTGTGTCTGATCAAACATATACATGGCAATAAGGTATGACTGTTCTTCAGGTATATTCTTTGTATCAGAGTCGTCTACCAGACCACCAACCATAAACTTTTCTAATTCTATTTTATAATTTCTTTCATTTTCTACTATATTAAATGTATTACATTCTTCGCTTACATCAATATCTGATTTCTTAATTGTGGAGAATGCTTCTGTGATATGTTTATATTTTACCTTTTTATTGCCGACAAGTTTCTTCATGGCATAGTTCATCCACAATATTCGCCCCTCACGATCAAGCAGTCCATATGGCAGATTCATTTCATTTAGCATCTGCTTCTGCACCTGACTGTATCCCGTGCCAAAATCAACCAGTTCTGCTGTAATTCTTCTCTTCTCAAAAAAATATATCCCGATAGATGTTATGTAGTATATAAACATACATATGGCAACAGCAATTCCGGCTTTTATATTTATACAAAAACTTATTATACAGGCAATAATCATAAAGATACCTAAAATCATAGGCAGTTCTATATATGCTGTTAATCTGCTATTCAGCGCTCTCTTACTTTTCCCCATAATGTATCCTCTCAAACATTTTAGAACCTCTAGATAAATATATAGTCATTAATATAGTATATCACTTATTTACCAATTAAGAAAGAGCAACATATTTTTCCATAGAATAAAGTGCCATTTACGGAACTTTTCGCGTAAATAGATTTTATATTATAGGAATTTCAAAAAATTTCGTATAATATAAAAACAACCGCCCTAATAAACAAATCATTTATCAGTGCGATTGTCTTTATGACTTTATTATTAATCTACTGAATAAGGCATTAATGCAATGTGTCTTGCTCTCTTAACAGCTACTGTAAGGGCTCTCTGGTGTTTTGCACAAGTACCGGTTATTCTTCTAGGAAGAATCTTGCCTCTTTCAGACACATATCTTTTTAATTTATTAACATCCTTATAATCAATTGTTTCCTGTCCGCCACAGAAAACGCAAACTTTTTTTCTTCTGCGAACTACTCTTCTTCTTGGAGCATCTGTTCTGTCGCCTTTTTCATTTTTATTATATGGCATAATGCTTGACCTCCTTTATACCGTAATTTTAATTTTTAATTAAATGGCAGTCCGTCATCTTCAACGCCTTCTGCAATATTCATAAAATCATCTCCGATAACTGCATTTGGCTCAGGTCTTGACGCCTGAAATCCCCCTTCGTTACTGCCGGAAGCAGCTTTGCTTTCTGCAAATTCACTATTCTCTACAACTATATCTGTTGTATAGACGCGATTGCCGTCTTTATTAGTATAACTTCCTGTCTGAATACGTCCTTCAACAACAAGTTTTGTTCCCTGGTGTAAATACTTCTCTGCAAATTCTGCCTGTCTTGCAAATGCAACACATGAAATAAAATCTGCTGATTGTTCACCATCGCGTTTAAATCTGCGGTCAACTGCTAACGTATATCTGGCGATTGCCATCTGATTATCTCCTGACTGTGAATATCTTACGTCAGGATCTCTTGTAAGTCTTCCCATAAGAATTACTTTGTTCATACCATTTCCTCTTTTCTGTTTGAATTATGCTTCAACTTTTACGCACAAATATCTGATGACATTTTCCATGATACGAACTTTTCTTTCAACTTCATTTGGACATTCTGTGTTATCAGATTCGAAGTGTACGAAGTAATAGTATGCTTCTTTAGTGTTCTGAATTTCGTAAGCTAATTTTCTCTTCTCCCATTCATCAACATCCGTAACTGTTCCTTCGAAACGAGCAATATATTCTTTTACTTTTTCGATAGTTGCAGTTCTCTCTTCGTCTTCGAGTTTTGCACTAACAACAACTGCTAATTCATATTTGTTCATGCTCTCGTACCTCCTTTTGGTCTCTGGCCTCTTATTATAATTTCATAAGAAGCAAGGAATAAATATATATCACGAAAAATCATATTATCATAATTTTCCTTATTTTGCAACTATATTTTTTCATACGCCACCAGTTCATTAATTCCATCTTCTGATTCTTCGTAATAAATAGTAATGGTATCTCCTTCATTAATAAATATAAGACTCTCATCTTCTGCAAAATCTTCTTTGTATACTACGCCATCTTTATCCGTAATATAAACAAATGTCGCATCTTCCGTGTTAATATACCTTATATTATCTACTGTTATCTGCTTAGAAGGGTAGTCATCCGGTGTATATTCAATTTCTGCTGATATTCCATTTTCTTTTAATAGTTTTTTGTAATTTGCAAGAGTTTCTCTCTGTGTTGTACCGGTTGCAACTACATTATACTTCTCTACATTTACCATTGCATACATTTTTACCAGATTACTTTTATCTTTAAGAATCATAACGTATGTTGGTTCACCACCTATGTTTACAAGCGAAGGAAACGCAGCATCATATCCTAAATGCTGTACTTCGCCTTCAGCAGCTGACATTGCAGAAAATTCTTCCGCTCCGGCCACCTGGTAGTATTTAGTTTGGCATGTTCTAGAATTAATCATTACAAATCCTATGTTTGATTCATCTCCATTAACTGATGTAACACCTGTATAAACCCAGACATCACCTTCCATAACTTTGTATCCGAAATCTTCTGTCGTTACCTTACATCCTGTCTGTCCTATTACACTATTCCAAAATCCGCCTGAAAATCTTCCGTACCAGTCATATTTTTGTTGCACCAGCGATCCGTCATATACATGGTCTACCCAGTTAGGCACCTCATCAAGTTCATAATACTCTGACTTACCGGTGCATGGGTCACATAATACTACTGCGGACACGTCATATGCTCCAAACATACCTACTCTTGGTTTCATTATAGGACATACATAATATGGATTCCCGTCATTATCAAGTTCAAAATAGCAGCCTTCAAATATTGCTGTGGGATATTGGAACCTAAGGTGTCTGTATAGATTGTCGTTAAACCATCCCGATGAAGTATATTTTATGCTGTTATCAAGTTCAACATATTTTGTGTCTGAAGTTACAGGATTAACTATAACATACCCCGGTATTCCGTTGCCTCTGTTATTCAGCCATTTAAAGAAGTCACCATATGCATATTCGAGTGAAGCCGCTTTCATTGGCTCTCCGTTAAGATCAATTGTATTGTATTCATCACTTATCTCATACTGGCTTACAACATTGGCAAGGGAGCCTATAGCCCTTTCTCCGATAACTGCTGCTGCTTCCGTATCCATAAGCGCTATATCGCTAATCGTATCTGTTTCCTCGATATCCTCTGCAAATTCTCTTTCTTCTATTGTGAGCAGGGAAGCATATTTTTTTGCGTTAAATAATGTTGATGAACTTATGCTTCCAAATATAAGTACAATTACTGTAATTCCTACAATTACAGCCATTACCTTTGTAAGCTTAGTTGGCTGAATTGATGTCTGGCTTATGTTTCTTGTAGGCTGGCTGCGAAAAGAAACACCAATAATTCCTACAGCAATAGAACCTGCATATATCCAGAACTCACCGGCAAATACATTTATAGGTGGCAGAAAAATATAATATCCTAATAATGCCACTGCAATTACTGCAACTATCCCCAAATAATTATACAGGCCCAGTTTTCTTCCCGCAAAAAAGTTTTTCATATTAACCTCCATTTATCGTTGATTTACTCTAAATTAAGTTTTTTATCCAAAATCAGTGTTGTTATGCAGGCTGTCACGATACCCCACACTATATATAATACAATATATATATTTAATAATTGTCCCATTATATCAAAAGACTCAATTGTTGTTGCGTCAATTGATGTAATAGATGTGATGGCTATTATTACCGTTCCAATAACTTGATTTATAATGTAATATACAGCATATGCCCCTATTGCTCCAAGTATTTTATGCTTGTTGAATAACTGTCCGATTGCCAGACATGAATAAAACATTAATGGTGTGATTATAAAGCTTATTATTAAAAGTATTATTACTTTTATCATAAGTTCACAGACTGTATTATACATTCCTATAGTCTTTATCAAAGAAATACCTTCACTGATTGCTTTTATAAAATCTGAAAATATCTCTGTTTTGTATACAAGTATTACTACAGACAATATCATTGACATAGTTGTTGCAACCAGCCATATAATAGATGTTATAAGTTTTGCTCCTACATTCTGTGCTGTTGTAACAGGAAGCGTAAATGACAAATATCCTTGTTCTTTAAGCATATTATCATAAAACCTCTTTATTATAAGTATTATCGTAAGAATATATATGCAAAATATAAATATTGAATATGTAATTGAAAGTATTGTCTGACATACATTAACAATCAAAATATCTGAATCAATCATCAAAAAAAGCTTATCAATAATTGTAACTATGAAAAACATTGCGTACATTAAAAGAAACCATCTTGATGTTGCCTTAAATTCATGTTTAATTAATTTACCTAACATTTGAATACCTCCCTAAATAATGCATCTATTGACATGCCCTTTTCGGCTCTTATATCATCTACTAATTCGTGCATTACTACTGTTCCGTACTTGATAAACACAACATCATCAAGCACATGTTCAATATCATGTATAAGATGTGTTGATATTACAACCGATGCATTGGGATTATAATTTGTAATGATAGTATCAAGTATATAATCTCTTGCAGCAGGATCAACTCCTCCTATTGGCTCATCTAAAAGATATAATTCAGCCTCTCTGCTCATAACTAAAATGAGTTGAACCTTTTCCTTCGTCCCCTTGGACATTGTCTTCAAACTATCTTCCGGATTAATCTGAAGTCTATTAAGCATATCATATGCTTTATTTTCATTAAAATCTTCATAAAAATCCTTAAAGTATTTTATTATATCGCTGACTTTCATCCAGTCCGCCAGATATGTTTTCTCTGGCAAATATGAAACTATCTTCTTAGTTTCTACTCCGATTTTATTGCCGCCTATTGTAAGCTCACCACCATTTGGTGTAAGCAGCCCACTGGCAAGCTTAATAAATGTTGTTTTACCACTGCCATTTGGTCCCAGCAAACCTATAATTTTCCCACGCTCAAGCTTGAGATCTATAGCATTAAGTGCAAGTTTGCTTCCATATCTTTTGGTAAGTCCTTTCGCTTCTAATATTGCTCCCATATCTTATTTCCTTTCGTCCTGGTTTTGATTTCTTTTGATAAATTCAATCAGTTCATCAGCTCCAAATCCCAAAAGTTTCATTTTGTTGACATAATCTGACGTCTGATTAAATGCCATGTTTAATTTTATCTCCCGCACTTTTTCCATATCCTCTGTTATAAATCTTCCTGCGGTCCTCTGCGTAATGACAAGACCTTCTCTCTCTAGTTCTGTCAATGCCCTCTGCATGGTATTAGGATTAACAGAAGCCTCTGCTGCGAGATCACGTACTGAAGGCAGTTTGCTACCTAATTCATATTCACCGGAAACTATTTTATACTCAATCTGCTCTAACAACTGTGTATAAATAGGCCGATTATCTTCAAACTCCCACGACATATTATTCTCCTTTCTAATTATTGTATTATTGTATTACTGTACTGTTGTACTACTTACTTAATACAATAATAGCCGACTTTATCATTTTTGTCAACATCCTTTTTACTTTAATACTCTTGCTACTGCAACTATGTCATCCGGCATATTAGAATAATACCCACGTCCGTTCATTTCTACCATTATTCCTTTGCCTGCATACATAGCAACATGATATATATTAAGAGTTCTTCCAGGCGTACTATACTGTACTGCTCTTTCATACGAACCATAAAAAACCAAATCTCCCGGCAGCAGCTGATCTAAATCTGCCGTACCATAATAAATAATTTTTCCCTGTTCATTAAGATATTCAAATTGTGCTGCTGCAGTTGGAGCATATTTGCTGCTTCCTACGAGCTTTCCTGATGATTTATATGCATTCAAAGATTTCCATACTAATGCAGAGCAGTCATAATACCCTATATTCATGCGTTTTGCCTGGCTGTATTTCCAATTGTTTAATATATAATTGCCACGTTTAACTGCAGTCAAGGCACCTTTAGGCGAGACTGTTATTCTACACGGAATAACCATATCTCCTACATATACGTCTATATACGTAACTCCTGCCTTTTTACCAGTTACCCTGCCTGTTCCTGTTACAGTCGCTATTTTACTGTTTCGTGTTTTGTATCTTATCGGTTCTGCTCCATATTGTAATACTTTAATTGTTTTGCTCTTAGTCCTTACAATGTTGATGTCATTGCTCTTTAAGTATGGTTCTAAAACATTTAAGGTATAAACAACATCTCTGCCATCGACATTTGCTGTTAATGTTATTACTCCGGATGAAAGACCTGTAATTGCACATTTACTTCCATACTCCTTGATTGCAGCAATGCTGCAATCACTTATCTGCCAGCTAATTTCACTAAAGTCATATGTTCCTGACAAAACAGCAAAACTTTCTGTTGAACCTGTATATACTGTGACTTCACTTTTCTTTGCGTATGGATTTGTAACATATATGTACTGAGAAAATATCTCCTTTGTTCCATTGGTATATGTAACAGTTGCCGTAAGCAATGTTCTTCCCTGGGCTATGGCAGTAACAGATGCAGTAATGAGTTTGCTTGTCGCCTTGCTGCCTATGGTGCTCTGACAAGCATTAACTGTAGCTACTGAGGAATCATCAGTAGACCACTTAATGGAAGATACACTCTGGTAATTAACTGATGTAAGCCTTACATAAAATGATAATCCTGCTGCCCGCACAATATAATTATCAACAAAGTTTCCATCTTCATATCGCTTTATATTTAAAGCTGATGTATTGTAAGTCATTGTATTCTCAGAAGGTAAAACTGTTACTTTACATGTAGCATATGTATATTTCGTATAGACTACAATGGTAGCAGTTCCGGGATTTTTTCCTGTAATAACACCTTTTTTGGTAACGGTTGCCACCTGCTTATTAGTTGAATAATATTTAGGCAGAATTGATTTGGAAAATCTTGTAGCCTTAAGTGTGTATGTATTGCCTTCCGTAAGACTTATTTCAGAATCTGATAATGTCAGTACCCTGGTTGGCTTTGGCACTGTAACATAACATGTTGCCGTAAGATTCCCACATTTTGCGGTAATTGTTGCATTGCCATACGAATTTGCTCTTATTCTGCCACTTTTACTTACCGTGACAACGTACTTATTAGAGGTACTCCACTGGATTTTGCCTGATGGTTTTGTTATGGCCTTTAGTTTCAGTTTTCCACCCTTTTCCATTGTTATATTTGATTTATTAAGTTCTAATACATTTTCATTAATAGCAACTGCAGAAACTTCCCGTGGAATAATCGCTACTGATGAAACTGACATTATTACTATGGCAAAAATTGTCAACAAATATTTTTTCATATAACCACCTTTGTAAAATAAACTGCCTATTATTCTAAGGTTCTTATCGCCTTTGTATTTTTTTCAACAAGACTTCTTCGCATCATTATCTGGTGTCCACAACCTGTACATTTTAATCTAAAATCTGCACCCACTCTTAAGATTTCCCATTCACTGCTTCCACATGGGTGAGTCTTTTTTAATTTTACAATATCGCCTACATTATATTCCATTAATCTTCTCCATTTGCTTT
>JBJEMK010000109.1:33486-37125 GCA_051879635.1 Eubacterium sp. | reverse complement strand
ATTGTAATTCCTCTCTCTCGCTCTAAATCCATATTATCCAGAACCTGTGCCTGCATCTCCCTGCTTGTCAGCAACCCTGTCTTTTCAATAATTCGGTCAGCAAGTGTTGACTTGCCATGGTCTATATGTGCTATTATACAAAAATTTCTTATTTTACTCTGATCAATATGTCCCACCGGAATTCCTCCATTTATATATGATTCATCAGGTTAAAACAACCTTAAATATCGCGATAATTATAGCATATGACCAAATAATTAACAATAACAAAGTGCTGTTTACACCTCCCGCTCTCATAACACAACATCTTGTGTTTTTTATTATTCTTTTTTTGTTTTTTATGCTATATTTAGTAGACAAGATATATTCTTGGTGTTATAATGCTTTATTAGAATGAATTTTTCAATAAATTATTTAAATAAATATTTACACGGGAGGATTTTATGAAAGTTATTAAACGAAACGGACGCAAAGTAGACTATGACAGAAATAAAATAGTTGTTGCAATCCAAAAAGCCAATGATGAGGTTGAAGCTCATGAACAGATAAGCGAGGAAAAAATCTATAATATTATTGCTTCTATAGAAAACCGCGGACAAAGTGAAATGGCAGTAGAAGATATTCAGGATATTATTGAGCAGAAGTTAATGGCTGAAAAGAAATTTGTACTTGCCAAAACATACATTATTTACAGATATTCAAGGGAACTGGTACGTAAGGCAAATACAACTGATGATTCCATCTTATCTCTTATCAAAAATAGTAATAAAGACTTGATGGAAGAAAACTCCAACAAAAACGCAATTATTGCCTCAACACAGCGTGACCTTATTGCAGGAGAAGTTTCAAAGGATTTAACAAAACGTATTCTGCTTCCTGAAAAGATTTCAAAAGCGCATGAAGAAGGTATTCTTCATTTTCATGATGCGGATTACTTTTTACAGTCAATTTTTAACTGCTGTCTTATTAACATAGGTGATATGCTGGATAACGGAACTGTTATGAACGGCAAACTTATAGAAAGCCCTAAGAGCTTTCAGGTTGCATGTACTGTAATGACACAAATTATTTCTGCAGTTGCCAGCAGCCAATATGGCGGTCAGTCAGTAGACATACGTCACCTTGGAAAATACCTGCATTTAAGCAGAGAAAAATATAAAAAGCATTATGAAGAAAAATATGGTGACAAGCTTGATAAGGAACTTATGAACCAATTTGTTGAGGATCGTCTTTACGATGAATTAAAGAGTGGTGTTCAGACAATACAGTATCAGATTAACACTCTTATGACTACAAACGGACAGTCTCCTTTTGTTACTTTATTCCTTAATATAGATGAAAATGATGAATATGCAGACGAAGTTGCACTTATTATTGAAGAAATATTAAAACAGCGTCTGGAAGGCATTAAAAATGAAAAAGGTGTTTACATTACACCTGCATTCCCTAAGCTTATTTATGTTCTGGATGAACACAACTGCTTAAAGGGCGGCAAATATGATTATATTACAAAACTGGCTGTTAAATGTTCCGCTAAAAGGTTATACCCAGACTATATTTCAGCGAAAAAAATGCGTGAAAATTATGAAGGACAGGTATTTTCATGTATGGGTTGCCGTTCATTCCTTTCTCCTTGGAAAGATGAAAATGGTAATTATAAATGGGAAGGAAGATTTAATCAGGGCGTTGTAAGCATTAATCTCCCACAAATTGGAATTATTGCTAATGGTGATGAAGAAGTCTTCTGGCCTCTTTTAGAAGAAAGACTTGCTCTCTGCTTTGAAGCTTTAATGTGCAGACATCATGCACTGGAAGGTACACTTTCAAATGTCAGCCCTATTCATTGGCAGTATGGTGCAATTGCACGTTTAAAAAAGGGTGAAAAAATAGACAAGTTACTTCACAACGGATATTCAACCATTTCGCTTGGTTATATAGGACTTTATGAAGTTACCAAATTAATGACGGGTGTAAGCCATACAGATCCAAAAGGCTTAGAATTTGCAAAGCGTTTAATGAACCATCTTAGGAATACATGTGATTCCTGGAAAGAGAATACCGGCATTGCTTTCGGTCTTTATGGAACACCTGCAGAATCATTATGCTATAGATTCGCAAGAATTGATCAGCAGAAATTTGGTGATATTAAAGATATAACCGACAAGGGCTATTATACAAACTCTTATCATGTGGATGTACGTGAAAAAATAGATGCGTTCTCAAAATTTGAATTTGAAAGCCAGTTCCAGAAAATTTCTTCCGGCGGTGCTATTTCATATGTAGAAATTCCAAATATGAGACACAACCTTGAAGCATTAGAAGAAATTGTTAAATTTATATATGACAATATACAATATGCTGAGTTCAATACAAAATCAGACTACTGCCATGTTTGCGGATTTGATGGCGAGATAATAATCAATGATGACCTGGAATGGGAATGCCCACAATGCCACAATAAGGACCACAGTAAAATGAATGTTACCAGAAGAACCTGTGGTTATTTGGGCGAAAACTTCTGGAATGTAGGAAAAACAAAAGAGATAAATTCCCGTGTATTACACATATAGAATAAGGAGACAGGATGAATTACGCAGACATAAAAAGATATGATGTTGCAAACGGGCCGGGCATTCGCGTATCAATTTTTGTGAGCGGATGCAGACATCACTGTAAAGGATGTTTTAATGAAGTAGCATGGGATTTTAATTATGGTACTCCTTTTACCCAGGATACCATAGAACTTATTATCGATTATCTTAACAGTCCTCATTTTGCCGGTATAACATTTCTTGGTGGTGAGCCAATGGAACCAGAAAACCAGCAGGGCCTTCTTCCATTGGCAAAACGTGTAAAGGAAGTATATCCTGACAAAACAATATGGTGCTTTACAGGATATGATTTTGAAAAAGACATCATGGGATATATGTATAATAAATACCCTGAGACAAAACAGCTATTGTCATATATAGATGTTATTGTAGATGGGAAATTTATCGAAGAGCTAAAGAATGTCAATCTTCGCTTTAAAGGTTCTTCAAATCAACGGACTATTATGGTGCAGGAGTCCATAAATTCAAAAAATATTGTTTTATGGCAGCCTCCCGAAAATAAATTTTAAGGAGATTTTATGACAGTTAATATTAACATTAAAAAATTGAATGAAAATGCGGTTATACCTACATATGGTTCTGAATACGCAGCAGGTGCAGACTTATATGCACTTTTAGATAACCCTATTGTTATTGGTGCGGGCGAAACTGTTATGTTGCATACGGGTATTGCAATGGAAATTCCTGAAGGTTATGCAGGATTGATATACGCAAGAAGTGGCCTTGCCTCCAAAAAGGGGCTTGCGCCTGCCAATAAAGTAGGCGTTGTAGATGCAGATTACCGGGGTGAAATAATGGTGGCTCTGCATAACCACAGCAATAAAGATGCTGTGGTTGAGCCTTCTGAAAGAATTGCACAGTTAGTAGTTACACCATTTCTCGCAACACAATTCACTGTTACAGATGAATTAAATGAAACCGTTCGCGGTGCAGGTGGTTTTGGTTCCACCGGAAGTAAATAAATATTAATCCAATGACTCTGTTGTTGTTTCTGCAGCAGTTGTCGTTTCCTCAACCGTTGTTGTTT
>JBJEMK010000109.1:0-33386 GCA_051879635.1 Eubacterium sp. | reverse complement strand
CAGTTGTTGTTTCTTTTGTAGTCGTTTCTTTTGTTGTTGTTTCCTTAGTAGTTGTTTCTTTCGTAGTTGTTTCTGAAGTGGTCTCAACTGTCGTTTCTGCAGTAGTTGTTGTCTCATGTGTTATATCTTCAGAAGATAATTCTGTCTCATCATTATTGCTCTCCCCGGCTGACTCTTCTGTCTCTGATGATGTTTCCTGCTCTACAGTACTGTTGCTGCATCCTTTTATTGCTACTACTAATATCAACGCGGCTATCATTACTGCTCCGCATAATACCAGACTTATTTTTCTTATTTTTTCAAATCCTTCTGTATCAGAATCAGACTTTACTTCATTACTTTCTTCAAAAGTATTAGTTGCTTCGCCATCATCAAGAGAATCTGCAGACTCATCTTCGCTTACATATACATCCCCTGTATTTATACCATTTAAAACTCTCAATGGTAATTTTGCTATTGCTGCCTCTAAGTCATCTCTGAACTCTGCAACTGTTTCATATCTCTGTTCCTTTGGTGCAATTGCCTTAACAATTACTTCACCAATATTTTCCGGAGCAAGATGCGGTAATGGTGGAATTTGTCCGCTCATTGTCTTGGCAAATGCAACATTTTCATCATTTATCGAATATTCTTCCGGATATTCAGGATAAAATGGAAATCTATTCTCATTAAACAGATAATAAAGCATACTGCCTAATGAATACACATCTGCTGAAGCACTATACTTAGAATTGCCTGCATATACTTCAGGTGCAGTAAAATGAGGGATTTCCCCTGATGAGGTAAATCCTTCTATATCTTTCATATAGGAAGACACACTAAAATCACCCAGTTTAAACTGTCCATCCTTTGTTATAAATATGTTCTTTAGATTGACATCCTTATGCGCTATATTATTAGAATGACATATACTTAATGCATCTGATATATCACGTGCAAGGCGAAGTGCCTCCTCCAAAGAAATATCATGCTGCTTTAACCATACGGAAACAGGAGAAACAATCTCCATAATTACATACATTTCATACCTGTTTTCTTCAGAATTTTTATAAAGGTCATGGCTGTAATAACGTACCAAAGGAATGTTATTTTTATTAGCAACTTCAGAATATGTATTTATGTCCTCCTCTAATTCATCCATTATGTTATTTAAATACTCATTCGCTCTAAGCTTACTTCCATCAAAATGATTTACAATTCTCAGATAATCGTCTTTATCAGCAAGTCTTATTATTTTTAATGCACGCTCTTCTCTGCCATTATCGGTTTCCTTGTAAACACTATATACTTTGCTTACTCTTCCGGTTCCGATAAGATCCTCTACTTTGTATCCACATATTGTTTTTCCTATGATTTCACCCATATTTTTTCCTCTTAATATTTATTAAATTAATATGTTAATGCCTATGATGACATTTTACATCACTTACATATATTCATCAATATCATTGTTTAAACAGATAGTCAAGTAAAACTGCCAATGGTTCCATGGCATTTTTTGCCTCCTCAAAAGTATTTGTCTGAGCTCCCACCTCTATCAACATTGATTTTGGTCGCAAATCAAGATTGTATTTATATGCATTTATATAATTTTTTCTGGCAAATCCCGGATAATATGCTTCTGAAGCAAGCTTCATCTGCAGGCTAAGTGCCAAATTAGCAGTCAGATAAGGATTATACAAATAGTCAATGTCTCCTACACCACTTAATCTCGAAATACCATTAAAAAACATTACTTGTGCAGTCCTTTTGCCATTTATATCAGTAGCAAGATAAACATCATCATTTACACCATCTCTATGTATGTCTAGTACTACTTCAACTGTTGGATTTTCTTCTAATACCTTGCTGATGCCATTTCTTGCTTTCTCATATGCACTATTCCTATCCAGTTTGCCATCTGTCAGGTCATATGTATCTGTATTATGAATTACATTATATCCAAGTGACTTCAATAATTCTGTAAGATAATTCCCAACTGCAACAATAGACATATCATCTCCCGTGCTGTCTGAAAACGCTTCTTGTGAATGTGTATGATAAATAAGTATTTGTGGAGAAGTATTTTCACCTTCAATACTCATATCCATAGCAAGCATTTCACTTACAGGCATATCACTTTCTTCTAAATATGTTGCCGACGTTATTGTATAAAAATTTTTTGTTAGGAATGAAAAATCACATAACTGGTCTTCACTATATTCATTTCCTGTGATTTCAGGCAATGTAAGAAATTTTGCAACTGAACTCTGCTTTTCATCTTCTTCATTATTTTTGTTATTCTGCTCCTGTGTTTCTTCTTCCTGCTTTCGAGATTCTTCTTCCAGTTTTTCACTTCTTGCCAATTCATTTTCCAGAAGCATATCATCATAATCATTAATTGTTTGTTCTTCCTTACCTGCTATATCTATTCCCAATGATGCCATAAACCCTGTAATTCCGGTACTTGCAGAATCAGGCCAGAATATACTTAATATGGGACCCTTTATCGCCCACTCTGCAAAAGTATTTCCCACACTTTGCCCTACGCCTTTCATTAGACTTTTTAATGGTTTATAATTTACGTACTTAGAACCTGTGACAATAATATATAAGATTAATACTGATATTACAACGCGAGTTATGAAGTTAAATATTTGTTCAGCACTTCTCATGTTATACACCACAGTACAGGCATTATCCATATATTGTATGAAATTTTTTATGTTATAATTCCTTTTAATTAATCCTGACAAAGAGCAATGTTAATTCCTTCTGAAATTGTAAAACTAAGCATTTTTATAGACTCATCTATATCCTTTGGTGTAACATACATAGTTCCAATATGCGGTTCTATTAATTCCCTTATAAGATAATACTTTTCTGTGTGATTCAACTCTGAAAGTGCATCTGATAATTGTTTTAATTCCTTTTTATTCTGTAGAAATTCTAACAGATTATCCATTGTATCATTTACAATTGTTGCTGCATCCACCACAGTTGGTACACCTATTGCAATTACCGGAACCCCTACACTTTTCTCATTTATTCCCATTCGGCAATTTCCAACTCCTGCTCCGGGATTTATTCCTGTATCAGATATTTGTATTGTTGTATTTACCCTGTGTGTGGAACCTGCAGCCAGAGAATCTACAACAATTATGGCATCAGGAGTTGTCTCCTTTACAATTGCACTTATTATTTCCAGGCTTTCCATACCGGTCTGTGCCATTACGCCTGGTATAATACTGCTTACTATCCTTTTTCGCTTATTATCAGCCTCCATACCATATTCTTTGACTATATGCCTGTTAACCCTCAAATTGTTTATTGTCATAGGTCCCAGTGCATCAGGAGTTGCATTTATATTTCCCAGTCCTACAACCAGCACATTAATCATATCTCCCTTAGGAAGCAGTTCCATAATATGCTCTGCAAGAACCTTAGACACTTCTCGGTGATAATTCTCGTCGGGGATCTGCAGTTTTTCTGATTCCAGTGTAATATATTTACCCATAGGCTTTCCCATAGCCCTTTCTCCGTTTTTATCCGTTATTTCTACCCTTGTAATCTTTACCTGAGATTGTTCGTCTATACTCTTTTTTAAGACAACCCCGCTTATCTCAATATCATCACCTTCAAATCGTTCTCTTGCCTCTACAGCCAAATCAGTACGTATCTTAAATTCATTCATTCCTGTCTCCATTCATAATTGTTTTTAATAATTAATAGTGTGTCTAATTGATTACAAAAAATTCAATATAGATAATAAATTAAAAAGATACATTCTGATATAAACTAGAAATTTTTAAATTATTATAGAAAAAAATAACAAAAAAATAGAATTGTGTATTGACATAATGTTTTATATAAATTAAAATGTTTTGAGTATGTTTGCATTAGTCGTCCGCAAATCTCTCTAATGCAAATGGTTAACAGAGTTAATTCCTGAACTCTCTCAAGGGAATTACAAAAAACAGATTATATGGAGGTAGACAGATATGGCAAATATTAAGTCTGCAAAGAAAAGAATCTTAGTTAACAAAACCAAGTATGACAGAAATAAAGCTATTAAATCAGAAGTTAAGACTTCTATTAAAAAAGTTGATGCTGCTATCGCTTCAGGCGATAAAGCTGCTGCAAGCGAAGCTTTAATTGCTGCTACAAAGTTAATTGATACAGCTTGTTCAAAGGGCGTTTACCACAAAAATAACGCTTCAAGAAAAGTTTCAAGATTATCAGCCGCTGTTAATAAGATGGCTTAATTATAAAAGTGCCGCAAGCGGCACTTTTATTTTGCACTATATTTTACGAGAAGTATTTCTACTCCCATTTTTTCTTCTATCCGTCCACTCTTGATTTTTTCTTCTGTGTAAACACTTTCTGCAAGAGCATTCTTTAATTGCCTGAGCGTAAAATTGCGGCTCTGGCTTATACATTTACCGGCAACAAAGCTTGCCACTCCCATCTCCCTGGCAATCTGTTCACGTCCCATTCCGGAATCTGATAATTCCTTTGCCTGAAGCATCAGATTAAACTGTCTTTCCAACATAAACAAAATCCTCATAGGAGGTTCTTTGGAATATATCAAATCATAATAATAGTCCAAAGTCTTTTTTTGATTTCTGGCAGATATGGCATCTATCATATTAAATATACCGGTTGCTATTTGAGATGTACATACAGCCTCTACATCTTCATCCGTAATAATTTCCTTATCAAGACTATAACTTATAAGCTTTTCTAATTCAGTAGATATTTTGTCCATATTGGTTCCCGTTTTAGATAAAAATAATAACATGGTATTGTTTGTTATTTTTTTATTACTCTTTGCAAGAATTCTGGCTGCCCACTTTGCCAGCATCTCCTCAGTCTGAAACTTCATATCACATGGATATCCATGCTCCTTAACAGCCTTGTACATCTTACTTCTCTTATCTACATTGCTTTCTACAAACAATATTACTGTAGAAGCCGGCACCTGCGATATAAAATTCACTAAAGCTTCATCTGCACTTTTAAAAAAACCTGTATCCTCCAATAAAATCAATCTGTAATCAGAAAAAAAAGGTACCGTCTGTGCCAGTTCGATTATCTCCTTTGAATCAACTTTCCCCTCAAAGCGGTTGAAGTTCATTGTATTTTCTCCTACAATTGCTTCAATAAGCTGATTCTTATAACTCTTTTTTAGATAATCCTCTTCACCAAATAATAAATATGAAGTTTTGAATGTTTTACTGCTTATATCTTTTGCAATATTTTTCATTAATTACTCCTGCCTGATTTTATTTATCAAGTATAACATCATTCCAAATAACTCTCAATAGTCATATTTACTCCATCTGTCTTAATAGTTAATGCTCCATTAATATCGGTCCTATATACACTTATATTATTTTGTTCTAATCTCTCCAGTAGCTCTGCCGCCGGATGTCCATACATATTATTGACTCCACATGAAATGAGAGCATACTGTATATCTGTACTATCCAGAAAAATATCAGATGTTGAATATTTAGAGCCATGATGTGACACCTTCAATACAGTATAATATTCTGACAACCTGTCAATAAACTCCGGCTCCTGCTCTATTCCAATATCTCCTGTAAAAAGCATTGAAAAGCTATTATATCTTAATTCAAATACCTGCGATAATGCATTAGTGTCTGTTATAATATTGCTTTCACCGGGATATAAAAATGTAAGCTCTGCTCCATCTGCCATAATCTTGTCGCCTTCAGCTAAATATATTATATTTATCTTATTATTATCTGCCAGTCGTACGATTTCTACCGCCTTCTCTGTCTCCTTTATGCACTGTGCAAGAACTACATTATCTATAGTAATTCCTGCTTCACTGTTTTTCATGATATAAGTCAGTCCATTGATATGGTCTTCATCTGTATGAGTAATTATAGCATAATTTATAGTACTAATGCCCTGTGATTTGAGATATGGAACCATCCTGTATTCCCCTGCTTCTGTATCACTACTTCCACCATCTACAAGTATCACCTGACCATCCGGTGTCTGGATTACTATTCCATCGCCCTGCCCCACATCCATCATTGACACCTTTAGCTTATTATTAACTTTGATATATATAATTAACGCAAGAAACACCATAAGGCACAAAAAAGTTATAAACCTTATAATAACGTTTTTATTTTTTCTCTTGTTTTCCCTGTTAATCTCATCAATACCAATACCACCCAATCTGCTGTATGTATTGTTGTTTTGAAAATTGCGGTTTCTTACTTTTATATCTTTTTCCCGGCGCAGTATTGCCACCTTGCATGCTGTAATTACATAAGAAAACATAATTGTATAATATACAAGCATCTTAATAACTGATGGCCTTCCCGTAATAACATAGCTAAATGGGAGCTTTGATACACCAATACACAAAAATTTATAAATCGCAAAAACAATTGCAACTTTACTGATTACAAATTTTGCTATTGTAATACTTATTAATCCTGCAATACTTCCTCCAATGCCCATCATCATAATAATTGTAAGTAAAGGAACCACCAGAGTATTAAGCAGTATTGAATATGAAGAAACAGCGAAATATGTATATGCAGTTATAGGCAGCATAACCATATTAATGACAGCTCCAAACAATAGTGAATCTCTTATTTTATTGCGTTTGGTAAATCCAATAAATTCATACACTGAAGGCCATACAAAACCTGCTGCTAATATAGCTGCAAATGACATCTGAAAAGATGTATTATAAATATAAAATGGATTTGATAACAACAGCATTAATGCAGATAATGCAATAGAAGATATAAAATCATAATGTCTTCCGGTTATGTTTGCCACAAGATAAATCATAAACATTATTATTGCCCTAAGCGTAGCAACACCGGCTTCTATCATAATTCCAAAACAAATTATTATAAAACCTCCAATAATTGATGATAGTAAAACTCCTGTCTTTTTCCTTAAAATTGAATATATGCCCATACCTATTATAGAAATGTGCAATCCTGAGACTGATAAAATATGGGCGATACCATTTTGTTCATACAGACAGCGTATTGATTGTGATATACTGCTTTTATCACCCAACATAATACATATTAGTATTCCTGCATTTTCATCATCAAGACTGCTATGTATAATATTCTTAAGTTTTTCTCTAAATTCATATAAACTACATTTAAATGCCGGTGCCTCACGTACTTTTTGTATTGAAGTTACATCTATTTTATAATAAATTTTCTGCGTTTTATAATATAACCGTGCGTCATAATTACCTTCATTTCTTGCAGTACTTATTAATGTTCTTTTACCTGATGCACTTATCGTTGCACCTGCAATGAAATCCGGTTTTTCCTCCATAAATAAAACGGTGTTTTTTTCAACAACCCATACCCAGTATCCATATCCGGTTTGTTTTATTTTGTCCACCTTACCCTCTATATTTATAACATTATCGTTACCATTTTGTGTATTAATTTCACTGCTGCCTTCTATACTTTTTATGTAATATTCCGACTTTGAAATCTCCTTTTCCAACATTATATATCCCATAAATGCACACAAAAAAATCATCACAAATCTCCTATAAGATGATTTTATGATGATTTTTATTGTTATAAATGAACTTACAAGCACAACAACAAAAGCTGCTTGAGCATTTATGTTTAAAACAGCCATTACCTCTCCAAGCACAAAGGCCAATACCATAACTAACATTGGTCTTTTAATAACTGTTTTCCTCCATTTTGTAACTATTCAACACAATCGAGATTTCTTGTGTATGCCTCAGACAGACTTAAATTATCATGATAGCTGACATCAGAACTGCCATTTACACTTATCTGGACTCTGGTTATATAACTAAGTTCAGATAATGAATTTACAATTGAATAAATTGTAACTTCATCAGTAACCCCCGGATTCTCAGTTAGAAACTCACTGCTCAAATTTACGTAACAAACCCCATCTGATGTTGATATACTGACAAGCTTAACACTATCCGATATTGTTCTGTAATATCCATCCTCCTTCGGACCCTCAAGAAGCTTTTCGACAATATATTCTTCTTTCAAAGTATCGCTTGAAAACTTCGTTTCATAAGTATATGGGATTAATTTATTGCCTTCCTCATTTGCATAATATAAAGTAAACTTTACTTTTTCATATGTGTTTATATTACCGCCTATATTATCAACAAAATCCGAGGCCTGCATTGCCTCTATTATCTCTCCTTTGCTATCAGTTATATTTTCCCCGTCAACATGAAAAACGACATAATCAACAGAATCTACCTGGCCCAGAGTTAGTACAACTGCTGCTCTGCATAAAACTTCTCCCGAGCCATTAAGATTGTTATATTCTTTGCTAAAATTAATTGTAAGTATTTCCTGTTCCAAATCTGTGTTGAGAACTTTTACATCTTCCGGCAATGAATTAACCATATTGGTATTTTGCGGATTAGTAGTGAGTTGTTCTAATAATTCATTAATTATCTCATAATCATTATCCGACTGTGGTTCATATAATGATGTAACCAATTTGGTATCATCAACATTCTTATAATATATATAATATTCTCCATCTTCCTTTTCCTTACTGCTGCATCCCGACAGTAATGCTGCCAACGCAAGTAAAAGGACTGCTTTCATAATTTTCCTTAACATAATGCCTCCTATGGAATATACTTTAATGGCACACGTACCGTAAAAGTAGTTCCCTGTCCTTCCTTGCTGTGAAGTTTAACTGCTCCTCTATGCAGTAAAATTGAACTCTTGCATATTGCAAGTCCAAGACCTGTTCCACCTGTTTGACGGTCACGTGCCTTGCCTACCCTGAAGAATCGGTCAAATACATGTTCCTGATCCTCTTCAGGTATTCCGATACCTCCATCTGAAACTTTTATATAAAAATATTTATGGTCTGCATTAACTGAAACTCTGACCCATCCATCCAGCACATTATACTTAATAGCATTTTCAACAAGATTAGAAATTGCACTGGTAAATTTCACTTCATCTACATCTGCAACTACAGGTCTGAAACTTTCAAATACAAGTTCAATATTCTTCTGTTGTGCAATTGGTTTGAGCCTTTTGAGTATAATTTCCATTAAATCATTAATATTTACAGATGCAATATTTAATTCCGTATTATTCTTATCTAATTTAACAAGTTCCAGTAAATCCGTAATTATTTTATTCTCGCGGTCTATCTCATCAACTATATCTGAAAGAAATTCTCTATACATTTCAACCGGAATATCTTCCTGCATAAGAAGGGAATCTGCCAATACTTTTATAGATGTAATCGGAGTCTTTAATTCATGTGATACATTAGACACAAATTCCTGTCTTGACTGTTCAAGCTTTTCAATTCTGGATGTCATTGCATTGAAAGCTTCGCCGATTTTCTGTGTCTCTATATAATCATCCATAAGTATTTTCTCATTGTAATTACCGTTACCTATCTTACTAATGGAGGTCTCAATATTTTTAAATGGGCGAACCAGAACAGATGAAATAAATATTGATACGCCTAATGCAAGAAGAATTATTATTACCTCAAACATAACTGCATAACTTATATATTTGTCAACCATTGTTTCTACACTTGCTGTTGAATACACAGCATATAAAACACCTTTGACTGCTGTATCGGTTTCCTGATTATGTTTTGTATCTATTATAGGAATCGCATAAATAATTTTCCCTGTTTTTCTGTCATAATAAGACACTGAATTGCCATTCAATGCCTTAATTACACTTTCTGCAATATTAATCTTTCCCTCATCATTGACATATGTATCTTTGATTATTTCCAAATCTTTGTTTATAATCTCAATACGTCCGTTATTAGCAGATGCCATCTGATTAATCTGCGCCGTAACACCCTGGGAATCCAAAGTATCAATGTAATTGTCGTTTACAATATAATTCTTAAGAATACCATTCTGATTCTGTAGCGTTTCCATTCTGGCATTAATTAATTCATTCTTGACTACATTGACTATAAATACATCTGCCGCAACTGACGGTATACATGCTGCTATAATAATAATCATGAAGATTCTAAAATGCATACTCTTTATGAAATTGAATTTATTTTTAAGGATATTAATCCTAGGCTTTATAGAAATATCCAACACCCCACTTAGTATATACATATTTTGGTTCACTTGGGTTAGTTTCAACTTTTTCCCTTAATCTTCTGACATGAACATCAACTGTTCTGACATCACCCGGATAATCACTTCCCCATATCAGTTCAAGAAGTTTTTCCCTGCTATAAACTTTATTAGGATTCATAATGAAAAGTTCAAGCAAATCAAATTCCTTTGCCGTAAGGTTAATTTCCCTGCCGCCTATAAATACCCGTCTGCTCTCTATATCCATCTTTAAGTCGCCTTTTTCTACTACGTTAACCACCTCTGACTTATTAGACTTTTTGGAATTTCTTCTGATAATAGCTTTGATTCTTGCCTTTACTTCTAATATATTGAATGGTTTTGTTATGTAATCATCAGCCCCATATTCAAGGCCAAGTATCTTGTCCATATCATCTCCCTTTGCCGTAAGCATTATGATAGGCATATCAGAAAATTCCCTTATCTGCTGACATACTTCAAATCCGTTTAACTTAGGCAGCATCACATCCAACAGAACAACATCATATTCCTTCTCGCGCGCAAGATTCAATGCTTCTTCACCATCATACGCACAATCAACTTCCATATTATCCTGTTCCAGACTGAAACGAATTCCTTTTACAATTAACTTTTCATCATCTACCACTAAAATTTTTGCCATAATAACCTCCATGGGGTTTGCCCTAAATCGTAATCATATCTGCTATTTTGTTATATGCTCCTTCTTTAATACCAGTTACATTCATAATATCCTTTACAGATGTAAAATTTCCATTAGTTTCCCTGTAAGAAATTATTGCCTCTGCCTTTACCTTGCCTATACCGGGGAGTGTCATCAACTCCTCAGCTGAAGCTGTATTAATATTTATAAGCACTGTTTTTTCATCTGTATTACTGCCAACAGCCGAATCTGCTGCAATTGATGTATTCTGTGCTGATTCATATTCTTGATTTGATAAAATATTAATCTGCTGTCCATCTGTAACTTTTTCGGCCAGATTAACCGACTCCCTTGCTGCCTCTTTTGTAAAACCTCCGGCTGCTTCTATTGCATCACAGATTCTCGCATCATGCTCCAGACGATAAACATCAGGATTGATAACTTCACCACATACATATACAAAAACCATCTGAGTTGAAGCTGTATCCGTTGAAAACTGTTCATCTGTCATCAGGCTTTCTTCTGTCTGTCCACATTCAGTTTCTGAATCTCCTTCACAATTACTGCTCTGCAAAACAATTGATTCGCTATTATGTTCACATGCCGTACATACAAACAGGCTCATTAAAATACCTGTTATTGATGCAATTATATATTTAATTTTTTGTACTCGTAACATTTACTCTCCTTCCCCGGAGAGTTCCCCTAAATGTTTAATCTAATTCTACATAAATTGACATCACTTTGCAATTAAAATTTAATAAAGATTTAATTTCTTTTAAATAAAAATATTCCTACAATAGCCAAAAGCATCCCAAAAAGTTTAGTCCACTCAAAGCTTACCTTTTCAACCCCAAATATTCCGAACAGCTCAATAATATATGCAACCACTATCTGGGATATAACTATTACTAATACTGCCTGTGCAGGTCCAAGGCTCCCCATGCTTTTTATTACTGACCACGTAATGAAAGCTCCCATCACGCCTCCGAGAAGCATATATTTATTTTGTATATGCCACAATCCTGATATACTGCTTCTTCCTGTCATAAACCATGCAATAATGCATACAATCAGTGCTGTAAACTGTACCCATCCTGCCGAAACCCATAAACTTGAATTTTTAGTTACTTCTGTATTAAATACCCCCTGAATGCTCATTAAAGCTCCTGATATAAGAGCAATTATAAATCCCCACATATAAAAATCCCTCCTGTAAAATAAACTTTATCTTTAGTCTATCCGTATTGGAGGGATTCATTCTTTAGTTTTTAAGATATTCTTCTAATTCAGTCATTACCTGTGCAGGATCTGAGCTGTTCCATATATTATTTAATGCAATTTCCAGCTGTACCCAGTATTCACTTGAAGTAATAAGCTTAGGCATGCCCTTGCTGTTACCATACTGCGCAGATATAACATCAACCCCCTTAATATCAGACTGTAATTCCTTACAAGGCATTAATCCTGTTGTTTCATAAATAATTCCTGCTTTATCATCTGTTATGTATTTTGCAAAATCTTCTGCACGTCTTTTATTATCAGAATACGGATTTACTACAACATCAGTAGTAATTGATAATGGTCTTGTTTTTAATTCATCTGTCAGATTTGGCATTTCTATAACCTCATAATTCATTCCGGAATCACTTATTGTTTTTATATCTGACTGATTAACCATTGTGAAAACTATTTTACCTTCTATAAATTCATTTAGTATTTCATCATAATCTACATCGTTTATATTAATAGAAAAATACTGATACAGTCCGTAATAATAAGAAAGTGCGCTAATTATTTTATCATTTGTAAAATCAATCTGAGACAAATCATCTCCCTGACTTCCACCATAGTTAATATAATTGCCTGCAAATCCAAAATTATATAACAGCTCTTTTGCATCCCATTTCAGAATTCCGGTTATAGAAGAATTGTCTCCACTCTCAAATTCATTTGCAAAATCAAGTATGTCATCAAATGTCTCCGGAGGAGAATTCACATAATCTGCATTATATACAAAAACACTCATTTCATAACATAACGGATATGCACACATCTTTTGCTTATATGTCACTGCATTCAGTGCTTCATCTGAATACTGATTCATATCTACTGTATTTTCTGAGGTAAGTCCTGCCAGATATGCCCTTCCTAACGAAGAACTTTCTATAATATAAATATCTGGTGGCAGTTCTTTCCCTTTATTTGCGTTATTAATACGCTCCAGCAGTTCAGATGAAGAAACAAAAACCGGATTAACCTTTATGTTTGCATCTTTCATATAGTCTTCAGCTACTTGGTTTACATAATTTTCAAGTGCAGAATTGGAGTACCATATCGCAATACTGCCTGCCGTTCCCATTGCTACGTCAGAATCCTTCATATTAATATATAAACAGTCAATCCCTACAACTGCCATTGATAAAAAGCACATTGTAATAACTGCCGCAACTATATTTTTCATATATACCTCTTATGTATTTTGTAAGATTATAAAACCTTTTTTAAAATCGTTATCATCAAATCAACATCGTCTTTTGTAATAACTAATGGAGGTACAAGCCTAAGTACATTACTTCCTGCCGAGATAACAATAAGTCCATTTTCAATAGACTTTGCGACTATCTCTGATACATTTCCGTCAATTACAAGCCCCTGCATTAGTCCCATACCGCGTCGTTCTATAACTTTATCACTTGTATCTACAAGCTCGTCCAGCTTTTGTTCCATATATGCTGATACTTCGTTTACATTTGAAAGTATATCATATGATTCATATAACTCAAATACTTTATTAACCGCAGCCGTTACAAAAGGATTCCCGCCATATGTAGAACCATGGTCGCCCGGAGTCATTGCCGCTGCTTTATCTGAAGACACAAAAGCACCGACAGGCACTCCACATCCTAATGCTTTTGCTAATGTTACTATATCCGGTTTTATGCCAAAATGCTGATATGCAAACATTTTTCCACTGCGCCCCATACCACACTGTATTTCGTCACAAATCATTAAAATATCATTATCATCGCAGATCTTTCTTATACCCTGCATAAATTCCAAGGTTGCCGGATATATTCCGCCCTCACCCTGAATCGGCTCTAATATAATGGCACAGGTTTTTCCGTTTACAAGCTCCTTTACACTATCAATATTGTTAAACTCGGCAAATCTGATTCCACCTATCATAGGCTTAAATGCTTCCTGATAATGTTCATTTCCTGTTACAGACAATGCCCCCATACTACGCCCGTGAAAAGAATGCTTCATTGCAATTATCTCATGGTCATTACATCCATCTTTATTATATGCATATTTTCTTGCTGTCTTGATAGCACCTTCTATTGCTTCTGTTCCACTGTTAGTAAAAAATACTCTGTCAAGACCGGTAGCTTGTACAACTCTCTCTGCAGCTCTAATAGCCGGAACATTATAGAACAAATTAGATGTATGTATTATTTTGTCTATTTGATACTTAAGTTCTTCATTGTATTCTTTATTGTTATATCCCAATGCAAAAACTGCAATTCCCGCTGCAAAATCCAGATACTTTTTACCGTCAATATCATATAGATACACCCCGTCACCTTTGTCTATTACAATTTTAAAACGATTATATGTATGCAGAAGAACTTTTTCTGCCTCTTCCATATACTTTTCTAAAGTCATTATATTACCTCGCTTTTATAAAATTTTTCCTGGTCGTCTGATATAATTGCAGTTCCGATACCTTTGTTGGTAAATATTTCAAGAAGAATACAATGTGGAATGCGCCCGTCTAATATATGCACTCTGGAAACACCTTTATTAATAGCATCCACACAATTAAGAATCTTAGGTATCATACCTCCCTGTATTGTTCCATTTTCAATAAGATTATTAGCTTCTGTAACTGTCATTTCTGAAATGACACTTTCCCTATCATCAGGATTCATATAAACCCCTTCTGTATCTGTAAGAAATGCCAGTTTTTCCGCATTTACTGCTTTTGCAATGGCACTTGCCGCATCATCAGCATTGATATTATAAGCATTGAATTCTTCATCAAGACCTATCGGTGCCACTATAGGCAAAAAGTCTTTTTGTATAAGGTCTAACAGTATATCTGCATTTACATTTGTAACCTCGCCTACATAACCTATATCTTCACCATCTGATAACTTCTTTTCGACTGTTAAAAGTCCGCCGTCCTTACCGGTAATGCCAATAGCTCTGACACCTAACTGCTGAACTATCTGAACAAGTTTTTTATTAACTTTATTAAGAACCATCTCTGCTGCATCCAAAGTTTCTGAATCAGTAACGCGTAATCCGTTTACAAACTTTGTTTCCATTCCAAGTTTATTTATAAAAGAACTTATAGCTTTGCCACCACCATGCACAATGATAGGCTTAAATCCTACCAATTTGAGTAATGTAATATCTTCAATTACGCTTTGCATAAAGTTTTCGTCAAGCATTGCACTTCCGCCATACTTAACAACTATAATTTTACGATTAAATCTTTGAATATATGGAAGTGCTTCTATTAAAACATTACCTTTTTCAATGAGCATATCCATCTGCATTTCTTTGTTGCCTTTCATTATCATGGTTCTACCTCTTTTTTATAAATTTTTCTTTTCAGTTTTCGCTAGCTTCTATAATCAGCATTAATTTTTATATAATCATATGTAAGATCGCATCCCCATGCTACTGCCGATTTATTTCCCATCTTTACATCAACAATAGCTGTAACTTCCGGCATAGAAAGAATCCTGGTTGCCTCTTCTTCACTATAATCTGTTGCCGTTCCATTGTTTACAATCTTTAATTTTCCTGCATCGCTTTCAAAGTAAATATCAACCTTTTCAGGGTCAAACTCTACACCGGAATATCCCATTGCACAGAGAATTCTTCCCCAATTTGCATCATGCCCATAAATCGCTGCTTTGGTAAGACTGGACGTAACAATTGATTTTGCAAGCTTTACTGCCTGCTCTTTAGCTGCTGCACCTTCGACCTTAACTTCAAATAGTGCCGTTGCGCCTTCACCATCTCCTGCTATTTTCTTTGCAAGGTATTCATTTACTTCATATAAAACTTTTACAAACTCTTCATAATCTGAATTTTTTTCTGTTATTTTTTTATTACCTGCCATTCCGTTAGCCAAAAGCAGTACCGTATCATTAGTTGATGTGTCACCATCTACGGAAACCATATTATATGTATCCTTTACAACTTCTTTAAGTGCTTCAGATAGAAGTTCCTCAGAAATACTAATATCAGTAGTTACAAATGCCAGCATTGTACACATATTAGGATGAATCATCCCTGAACCTTTACACATTCCTCCGACAGTTACTTTAGCATTCCCAATCATTGTTTCATATGCTATTTCTTTTGAAACTGTATCAGTTGTCATAATTGCTTCTGCAGCAACGTGCCCCCCTGTAATACTGTCGTCCAGGCGGGGTATAAGTAATTCTATGCCCTTTTCTATCTTATCCATTGGCAGCTGTGCTCCTATAACACCAGTGGATGCTACCAGCACACCGTCCTTTGAAATGCCCAAATGTGCAGCAGTTATTTCTGCCATTTTTATGCAGTAATCATAACCTTCTTTACCTGTACATGCATTAGCCACTCCACTATTTATAACAATTGCCTGTGCACTATTATGATTATGTACAATGTTCATATCCCATTTTACAGGCGCAGCCTTTACAACATTTGTAGTAAATGTACCCGCAGCAGCACATGGCACTTCACTATAAACCATCGCCATATCTTTTTTTTCTTTTTTTATTCCGGCGTTAACTCCTGCAGCCTTAAATCCTTTTGCAGCCGTAACACCGCCATTTATTTTATTCATATTAATTCAGTCCTTCCTATATATTTATCGCACAACCAATCCGGAAAATTTCCTGTTTAGCGCTTTTACATCTGAATCCATATATGGGAACTTTATGGAAACATCGGCACCTGCATAAGACCTTCATTTTCATCAAGTCCAAACATAATATTCATGTTTTGCACTGCCTGTCCTGCCGCACCTTTAATCAGATTGTCCATCGCACCCATCATAATAATTCTATTTGTTCTCGTGTCAATTTTGAAATTAACATCTACATAGTTACTTCCTTCAACCCATCTGGTCTCAGGAGGAACATCCTTATCAAGAACCCGTACAAAAGTTTCCTGTGCATAATATTTATCATATACCGCTTTTACTTCTTCGTATGTAACTTCCTTATTTAATGAAGCATATGCAGTTATTAAAATTCCTCTATTCATAGGTATAAGATGCGGAGTAAAATTTATCATGACATTCTTTCCAGCTGCATATGACAATTGTTCTTCAATTTCAGGTGTATGCCTGTGTGTTGCAACACCATATGCTTTCACATTTTCATTCACTTCACAGAAAAGATTATTAACCTTTGCTCCACGTCCTGCCCCTGATGTTCCTGACTTGGCATCTATAATTATTGTTGAAGGGTCAATCAGTCCTTCCTTTAACATAGGATATATTGAAAGAGTTGTACATGTAGGATAACATCCCGGATTAGCAATCAATCTCGCACCCTTAACTTTGTCTCTGTTAATCTCACACAGACCATACACAGCCTCATCGATAAACTGTGGACTTTTATGCTCTATTCCATACCATTCTTCGTAAATCTTTACATCTTTAATTCTGAAATCGGCACTCAGATCAATTATCTTTACCTTATTTAATATATCTTCATTGACAAGAGATGCACAAAGGCCCTGTGGAGTTGCAGTAAATATCACATCAACTGCATCAGCTAATTCTACCATATTATCATCCATACACTTTGCATCTACTATTTGAAACATATTTCCAAATACCTGTGCATACTTTTTATCTATATAACTTCTGGAACCAAACCATACTACCTGTGCATATCTATGTTGCATAATCAGACGCACAATCTCTGCTCCTGCGTATCCGGTTGAACCAATAATTCCAACTTTAATCATTTTATCCTCCTAATATTCCTTGTTAGAATACTTTTTGCTTCATTATAATACTTGTTGAATTCTTTTTCTACAATTTTTATATTTTTACGTATATAAATATCTAATGAAACTTTTTCGTTGCCAAAATTTCTATATTGACTTTTACATTATACACATATAATGCATAATATTCAATAATTATTTGTTTATTTGCATAAAAATGCATATTTTTTTAATTTTATATTGCATTTCATATTTTATTGTTGTATAGTAACAATAGTTTGGCAGAAATAATATTTTCTGTAATAATTTTGCAAAATGGAGGATTGAATGAAATGAAAGATAAAGTTATTTTAGCGTATTCAGGTGGTCTTGATACAACAGCCATTATTCCATGGCTCAAAGAAAATTATGATTATGATGTTGTATGTGTATGTGTAGATGTTGGTCAGGAAAGCGAACTTGAAGGACTCGAGGAAAGAGCTAAATACTCAGGTGCAACAAAATTATATATAGAAGATATTGTTGATGAATTTGTTGATGATTATATTATTCCATGCGTTCAAGCCAATTCCGTATATGAAAATAAATATTTACTTGGTACTTCAATGGCTCGTCCGGGCATTGCAAAACGCCTTGTTGAAATTGCCAGAAAAGAAGGCGCCGTTGCTATATGTCATGGTGCAACCGGTAAAGGAAATGACCAGATTCGTTTTGAGCTTGGTATAAAAGCACTTGCTCCTGATCTTAAGATTATTGCTCCTTGGAGACTCAGTGATACTTGGAAAATGAATTCACGTGAAGAAGAGATTGAATATTGCCATGCTCATGGCATTGACCTTCCATTTTCAGCCGATTCAAGCTATAGCCGTGATAGAAATTTATGGCATATAAGTCATGAAGGTCTTGAACTTGAAGACCCATCACAGGAACCAAATTACGAGCATCTCCTTGTATTAGGCACTACTCCGGAAAAAGCTCCCGAAGAAGGAGAATATGTAACACTTACATTTGAAAAAGGTGTTCCAACAAGCATTAATGGCAAGAAAATGAAAGCATCTGATATTATAAGAGAACTTAATAAGCTGGGTGGCAAACATGGTGTTGGAATAATTGATATTGTTGAAAACCGTGTTGTTGGCATGAAATCCCGTGGTGTTTATGAAACTCCGGGTGGAACCATTCTTATGGAAGCACATGCACAGCTTGAAGAACTTATATTAGACCGTGATACAATGGCATTTAAGAAAGAAGTAGGAAATAAATTTGCTGACCTTGTTTATGAAGGAAAATGGTTTACTCCACTTCGTGAAGCCCTTCAGGCATTTATTGAATCAACGCAGGAATATGTAACAGGTGAAGTTAAATTTAAACTTTATAAAGGTAATATAATTAAAGCCGGAACTACTTCTCCATATTCACTATATGATGATTCTCTTGCAAGCTTTACAACCGGTGACCTTTATGACCACCACGATGCTGAAGGCTTTATAAACCTTTTTGGACTTTCATTAAAAGTTCGCGCATTGAAGAAAGCAGATGCTGAAAACAGGGGCACACACTAACATAATTACATTTGCTAAAACAGCGCATTTCTCATAACAATTTAATGTTATAAAAAATTTACAGAAATTTCTTATAATAAAATAAATAATTTACACCTTTCTATGTTTATAGTACAATATAGAAAGGTGTTTTTATTAGAATAATAGGAGGAATGTCATGAAATCTATTGATATTGTGGTTCCATGTTATAATGAAGCACAAATGCTTCCAATGTTTTTTGACGAGATTCAAAAAGTTACAATTTTACTTAACGACTATAACTTCAATTATATTTTTGTTGATGACGGAAGCAGTGATAACACATTAGCTGTTATAAAGTCTCTTGTTCACAAAAGTATAAAAGTAAAATACATTTCTTTTTCCAGAAATTTTGGCAAAGAATCTGCAATGTATGCAGGTCTTAAGTATTCAAAGAGTGACTATGTCATTATTATGGATGCGGATTTGCAGCATCCTCCTTCACTCATACCTGAAATGCTTCAATGGATAAACAAAGGTTATGACTGTTGTGCAGCAATACGTACTGCCAGAAAAGGTGAATCTAAAATACGCCTGTTGTTTTCTGATTTATTCTTTTCTCTCAGTAACAGAATGTCCAGTGTGCAAATGCAAAAAGGTGCAGTGGATTATCGAATAATGTCAAGGCAGATGGTAGATGCTGTCCTGGCTATGTCTGAAGTTCAACGGTTTTCCAAAGGGATTTTTTCATGGGTTGGATTCAATACAAAATGGATAACTTACAAAAATGTTGAACGCCCTATGGGCAAAACCAAATGGAGTTTTTGGGGGTTATTTAAATATGCGCTTTCCGGCATAACATCTTTTTCTGTAACTCCGCTTAGAATGGTATCTGTAATTGGATTTTTTATATCACTATTTGCATTTATATACATTATTATCACGTTAATTCAGACTCTTGTATATGGAATAACAGTCCCGGGATACGTAACCTTGCTTTGCGCCATTTTGTTTATGGGTGGTATACTTGAGTTATCAATCGGAATTCTTGGAGAATATATTGGTAATATTTATATGGAATCCAAAAAACGTCCTATATTCATTACAAAAGAAACCAATATTACAGATGAAGATAAATTAAATTTTGATTTTACTTTCAAAAATAATAAATAGAAAGAACCTTGAATTTATGAATTATATAAAAAATATATTTAAAAAGTATTTAACAAAAGAAATTATTATGTACTGTATTTTCGGTGTTCTGACTACTATACTAAATTGTGCTGTTTACGCACTTTTCGTATGGCTGGGCTGTCCCGGAGGCATTGCAAATATTCCTGCATGGATTATCGCGGTAATATTTGCTTATGTTACCAACAAAATATATGTTTTTGAAAGTATGTCTACTGATATTAAAACGATACTTAGTGAAGGCTTTTCTTTCATAAGCGGCCGTCTCATAACTTTTGGCATAGAAGAAGCTATTATCGTTGTGGCCGGATTATTATGGTCAACAGATTTTGCAGAATATGTGAGCAAAGGAATTGCTCTTATTATAGTAACAATACTTAATTACGTGATTAGTAAACTTTTAATTTTTAAAGTTACTGATTAATAACCATAACTGAGAGGACAATATAATGAATAATTCTAACAGCAATGACAATATTATAGACGCTGTTGCCAAAGAAATTTCAAATATGGAAGAAAAAAAATCAAAAAGAAATAATTTCATCCACAATATTCTTCTTTGGCTCAAATCAAACCTTGTATATATACTTGCATTTATAATTCCGGTAATAATAATGGTTGTTATATACATTATTAAAGAGATATATCCTTGGGGAGATAATATGTATCTTAGGAGCGACTGTTATCACCAATATGCCCCTTTTCTCAAAGAATTATATTACAAGCTTCATAATGGTGGCAGTCTTTTATACTCGTGGTCAATAGGTGCCGGCATAAACTTTGTTTCTCTTGCTGCTTATTATCTTGCCAGTCCACTTAATATTCTTTTACTGTTTATTTCTGAAAAATATCTTACTGAAATGGTAAGTTTCTTTATTATACTTAAAATTGGGCTCTCAGGATGGTCTTTTGCATATTACACTTCCAGACATTTTAAAACTAAGCACCTGTCAGTTGCTGCCTTATCTGTTTTTTATGCACTTTCATCTTACTTTGCTGCATTTTCATGGAATATTATGTGGCTGGACTGTATGGTTTTACTTCCAATAATTGTTTTGGGACTGGAACGCCTTGTTAATGAAAGAAAGTGTTTTCTCTATTGTATTTCTCTTGGAATTGCAGTATTTTCCAATTACTATATTGGAATTATGCTTTGTATATACTGCGTTTTATATTTTATTGTGCTCTTTCTTACCAGCGAATACCGTACAAAGGCGCACTTTAAATTAAATGCAATTAAAAATTTTATTATTTATTCTTTACTTGCAGGCGGATTGGCAATGTGTATGATTATTCCTGAATATTTCACTTTGCTTACAACCAAATCAGCTAATTCTGAATTTCCGGCAGGGCTTGCAAATTACTTCTCTATTCTGGACATCATATCCCGCTCTTTAATGAACGTTGACGTTGCAATATTTTCAGCACATGAGCCTAATGTTTACTGTACCGTTGCAATATTTATTATGATACCTCTTTATTGGCTAAATAAGAAAATACGGCTGCATGAAAAGATTGCTAAAACTATTTTGATAGCAATATTTTTACTCAGCTTTAACCTTAATATTCCTAATTATATATGGCACGGTCTTCACTTCCCTAACAGTCTGCCATGCAGAGAGTCTTTTATTTATATATTTTTAATTCTTACTATGTGCTACGATGCACTAAAAGATATAAAAACATATACAAACAAGCAATTATATTCTGTTCTGGGAGGTGCAATAGCTTTATTACTCATAATTGAAAAATTATATGTAAATGATGAATATGATTTTTCAATTATATATCTTAGTCTTGCCTTCATTATAGTTTATGCATGGCTTATCTTTACTTACAGAAAAAATATCAAGGCTCCGGGATTTGTAATTTACCTTCTGTTTATTATTGTAATCACAGAGTCAACTATTAATACTAATTATACAGGTGTCGGAACAACCAGCAGAAGCGCATACCTTGAAGATAATGAAGCTATTACCACCCTGGTCAATAAGGCTAAATTATACGAAACTGAGCTTTTTTACCGTACGGAAAAAGAAAAACGCCGTTCCAAAAATGACGCTGCCTGGTCACATTATAATGGTATGTCCACATTCTCCTCTACTGCAAGTGAACCTCTCACAGACTTTTATGAAATTCTGGGGCTTGAAACATCATATAATGCATATGCATATTATGGACATACACCACTTACAGATGCAATATTTTCAGTAAAGTATTCTCTCTCTGAAGAAGAACGTGATGATACAGAACTATCTACACTTTTTGATGAGGCTGATTTTAGTGATGAAGAAGAAACAATGTATATGTACAAAAATACTTATACTCTTCCTTTGGGATTTATGATTTCTTCTAATTTGAATGCAGAATGGGAAACTGATACAGGAAATCCGTTCCAGAATCAAAATAACTTTTCAAAATACTCTGCCGGTGGAGATTATCTTTTCAACCTTATGAATACCACTGCAAGTGGAGCTGTATATACTATAAATGTGGCACATGATTCAGATGTTTATTTTTATGTTGCCAGCTCCGATATTGAAGAAATTTATGCTTATATTTATGACGAAAATAATGTTCTTATCGACCAGATGTCTTTTAATAATACTGATCACCAATATATATGTCATGTTGGGAATGTTACGGCAGGAAGCTATGTAGTTGTAAAGCCGGCTGATAATGAAATTGGTTCTATGCAGCTATACGCTTATGAATTCGATACTGATGCATTTATTGATTTGTACAATAAACTTGCAGATGAAAGTTATGAAATCGATACATTTAAAGATACTTATATAAAAGGAACGGTTACAGCTAATGAAGATGGTCTTTTATATACCTCCATTCCTTATGATGAAGGCTGGAGCGTATATGTAGACGGAGAAAAATGTGAATTAAATTCTATTAAAGGTGCTCTTATTGCAGTTAATGTTTCTCAAGGCACACATACAATTGAGTTTAAATATTTTCCACAAGGGCTTTTACTTGGAATTATAATTTCCTCAGTCAGCCTGATTATCCTTATTGGTCTTGCAATATACTCAGGCTGTTCCAGGCATCATCATTAAATTTGGTTTTTACTTCTTTAAGATAAGAATCATACTGGGCAGCAAAATAATTTTCTTTTTCCTGCTGTTCCATCTGCTCTTTATTCCGGGCAGTTTCATCCTCCATGTAGCTGTTAATGCATTTTACTATGTAATATCCATTATCAGCTGCAAATACAGGACTTATTTCATTATCTGAAAGTTTAAAAACCTCATCGTTAAATGCATCTGACATATCATCTCTTGAAATAACAACATCCTGTGTTATTCCCTCTGTGTACTTGTTGACAAGTACTATAAAGTCCTGGTTTCCTGCTTCTACTATATCATATACATCATCTATTGATGCTTTAACTTCTTCATCTTTCTTGTCGTCAGATATGCCCATATATATGTATTCTATCGTTATTACTCTTGCTTCCTCATCGCTAATCTCTTCGACTTTACCTTCGGTGATACTATTATAGACTTTATCAGCCAAAGCTCTTGTAGTATATAAACTGTATGCATCTTCTAACGTAATATCAATTCCATACAATGATGTACTTTGTAATGTATTAAAATATTCTTCTGCATCCGCACATACCTGTTCGCTTTCATTGTCATCAAGCTCTATATCATAATCATCCGCCATTGATGCAATCATATAATCTATGGCAAGGTCATCTTTTACTATATCTTTTACATATTGTTCCATAGTAATATCTCCTGCCTTTTGTGTCCATACGTCACTTCCATATGAAGTTTCAAACCTTACCTGCTCCTTTGACAAAGCAATTGCTGCCTCTCCTGTGGTAAGTATATTATCCCCTATTCTAAATATCTGATTGTCTTCTAATACTGTAAAATAACTTACAACCGGAATATCGTCTGTATTACATCCTGTAAATATAAAACACATTGATAATGCTGTAGCCGCTACTATAATACCCGTTAATTTTTTCATATATCCTCCAGATTCAAATCTACTGCATTCTTAATACATCTAACATAATAGTTTCAACAGTAGGTGCAATAAATTTTGCCTTATTCCTTATTTGTGAAGATGCACTTTGCATAGCATAACTAAAATAAGAATGCTTAAACATTTCCAAGTCATTGTTATTATCACCAAAGGTCATTGTATCTTCTTCACTTATACCAAAAACTGACTGAATAACTGCAAGTGCATTACCTTTATTTACCATTAATTCATTAATATCAAACCAATTTTCACCGGATATAGCAATAGTTGTTTTCTTTCCCCACTTATTCTTAAGATAATTTCTATCCTTTTCATTCACACCATTGCAATTATATGCCGCAATTTTTAATATATCCTCTTTACATTTACGAAAATCATCTATCTCAAATACTGTATTCCCGACATCTTCTCTTATGTGATTAACAAATTCCAAAGTTTTGGCTTTAAGATAGGAACCTTCTGAGCCTGTAAGAAGCACCTCGCAATCTGTATTCTCATATATATCATTACATATATCAAGACCTATTCTGCGATTTAGGGGTGTCTTGCTAATAACATGTTCCTTGTATACAATATAAGCGCCATTCTCACATATATAAAGTATTTCATCTTTCACAGGTTCAAACATACGACGCAGGCAGTCATACTGCCTGCCTGTTGCTACTGCAAATAATATTCCCTTGTCACTTAACTGCTTTATTATATCCAAAGCTTCATCTGAGATATGTCTGGCACCATTTAAGAGCAAAGTACCATCTATGTCACTTACTATAAATCTTATCATTTTGTATCCTATATTTGTTTATATTTTTATAAAAGTTCAATAAGTTCTAAAGGATAAGATATAATTGCATCTGCTCCTTCTGATCTTAATTCGTCTTCATCTCGAAAACCCCAGGTCACTCCAACAGTAAAAGCTCCCAAGTTTTTTCCTGTTTTCATATCAGTATCCGTATCGCCCACATATATGCATTCCGCAGGTGTTACATTCAAGGCTTCCATTATTTTGAAACCTCCTTCGGGACTAGGTTTTAACGGAATCCCCTCTTGTTTGCCATATACATAATCAAAATACCCCCTGCCAAAAGCTCCGTCAAGTGCCGTTACAACATTTTCATGATTTTTATTAGAAAAAACTGCAATTTTAATATTTTTATTTTTTAATTTTGTCAGCATTTCAATAATACCCTCATAAGGCTTTACATGAAACCCGCATCCGCTTGCGAATATCTGTCTGTACTTTTCTAATGCTTCTTGTAAATGTGACGCATTAACATCTCCTGATTCAATAAGGCATCTCCTTAGAAGTTCAATCTGTCCGTCACCGGCAAATTTTTTAAATTTTTCTAAGGGATGTGGCTCATATCCAAAACAGCCTATTGCCTTATTAGCAGATGTTGCAATTGATTCAAGAGTATCTAATAATGTTCCGTCTAAATCAAATATACAAGCCTTATACATAATTACCTCCTGAATATAATTATATTTATCATGATTAATTATTTTGTAATTGTAATCTTCTTTGCTTTACTTAGTCTACCATAAATATTTTTGCTTCCCACTGTTCGATATGCCCGTATTTTATAATAATAAGTAGTGCCGGCTACAAGATTATTAGTATCTGCATAAGTAAATGTTGAATTTCCTTTTATTACAGCAATCCTTTTATATGAAGAAGCTCCTTTTTTCTTTCTATATACCACATAAGCTGTTGCACCATTTACCCTTTTCCATGTTAAGGTTACTTTACCTTTGGAGTTGTTTGTAATTGAGGTTATCCTGCCTCTGTATGGACGTGATGCCGCACTTACCTTAGTGGAATATTTACCATATAATGTGACTCCATTATATTTCTGATATGCTCTTATTCTATAATAATAAGTAGTGCCTGTTGTCCTGTCTTTATCTATATACTTTGTAGTACTGCTTCCTGAAACAGTTGCAATTCTCTTGTATGTTCCATTTTGGGCTGTGCTTCTATAAATTGCATATCCATCAACACCACTTATTGCATTCCATGTAAGCTTGATTCTATTATATCCATAAGGTCCTGCAGAAGCAATTTTAGTCTGTTCCGGCTTTACTACTACTGCACATGCACTAAAGCTTCCGGCTGCCGTATAAGCACGTATTGTTGTTTTACCTACAGAAACCGCTGTTACCTTACCATTAGAATCTACTGTTGCTATGGCAGGATTATCTGATTCATAATACACAGCTTCACTTGTACTGGAAATGGTTGTTTTAAGAGTTTTGGTTTTTCCCTTAAATATAGCAACTTCTTTATTTAAATCAACATACTCTGCACACACATACCCTGTATATTCAGTTCCATTAACCGTTGCATTTATGTAATACCAATATGGGTTGTTAAGCCAGCTTGAACTATATATTATATCACTCTGGACACCCTTTATTACTGTAACTATAGTATCCGACGGAATAGTAACAACTTTTGTGTATGAAGTTCCCGGACCTGAACGCATATTTACTGAGCTTATTGTTACGCCTGATTTATTACCGGTACCCTGTAGTTTAACTGTTGCCGTTTCTGAAGGCATATTATTATATACAGGTATGTAAAATACTTTTGATTCATCAGTAATACCCAATGAGCTATATGCTGAATATGTAGAAGTTGCTTCCGCTGCAGTAGCATAAATGCTCGTCATATATTGGTGAGTATATAACGGATAATTAGAACTGCTGTTTACATTAAACCTCTGAAGATAACTTGTGTTTTGTCCGGCATTAATATACTTCTCTGCAATATACTTTGCGCCGCCCTTAATAGATTTATCAGGAGTATTCCAAGGGCGCAAATATGTTGAACCTGTGCTTGCCCATTTTAATCCGTTTGCAACTGCATTTGTCCCGTCACTTGCGCCAATATTATAGAAATTATAAATGCCTTTATATCCACTGTATGTACCACTTACGCTTCCACTTGCCCCCATACCGGCAACTGTAGATGAACCGGTTGAACCAATTTCCTGTAAAATCTTTGCTGCCAGATAATATGGACTTACACCATATGTTTTACCGGCAAGATTAATCATGTATGCGTATGTATATGTCGAGTCATAAGTTTTAACCGTCCCTGAAGAATTCAGATAAACCATAACTGTATTATACATAAATGAATTTTTTAATATTGCATCTGTTCCTTTTTGTGTATGTACCGATGAGTCATATGAAAGAAGTTCGAACTGATATATCTGCTTTTCATTCAGGAAATTCCTTGGGTCCACAAAATATGCAACTGTAGCTTCATCTGCAGTAACCCAGCTGGAACCATCCTTATAAATATATTTTCCCGTAGAAGCATTATAATCAGACTCAGCCCTGCTCTTTAAAAGATCTGAATATACATTTTGAATCAGACTCTTATCATTCTGACTTTCCGCTGCAACTACATCTTTGAAATTAAGTCCTGTATCAAAAGCTTCAAATTCCCACTCCGGATAATCATTATGTAAAGCTCTCAAATATGGCTTATAGCTGTCCGGAAAATCAGAAATACTCTGCTCAAAATCTGATGTTGCCGCTTCTGCTTCCATAAGCTTTTCTGAATATCCTACAGCCATAACAAGCGAAAATAACATAACTCCCAGAATCCATTTAACCAAAAAACCTGTTCTCTTCATATAACTTCTCCCTTTATACATCACACAAACTTAGTTTCATAGTTTCCTTTTATCTTAATGGTTTTACATTTTTATTATACTCTTATTTTTGTTCCCTTTGTGTCACGTTTACCAATTTTTAATTTTCTTAATTCTACCTGCTTACCCTTATAGTCTACAATCTCATTGTCACCGGTATCAAGCAGATACACCTTTTCTACATAATCATCATCATTAAGCTTTATTCCCCTTACACCCTTGGCAGTCTTCTTCTGTTCAGGGACCTCTTTAAGCGGAAATCTCAAAAAATTGCCCTTTGCTGTCTGCAATACCAGTATTTCCCTAGTGTACTGAAGTTCTGTTTTTTCAGGAGCAGTATCAAATATATCCATTCCTAAATCCAGTTCCATCTGTTCATCCTCAAGTGAATAATAAAAATCTTCATCTGAGCCTCCTGTAAGCATCACCGGTTCCGGATCTTCAATCGGCTGTACTGTCTTAGTTGTAATCCGGGTTACATAAACGCTTACCAGTTCATCCCCTTCGGCAAGCTTTGTTGCAGATATTGTTCTCTTAACAACATTAAATTCACTGCTGTCAACTAGTTTAATCATACCTTTCTTTGTAGTAAACAGCATCTTTGTATCCTTAATATCATTCATGGCAAATATAGCAACTATAGATTCACCTGCGCTGCTGTAATTACCCAGATTATCAATAGGAACTCCTTTATCCCTAAACTTCTTAGAAGGCACGTCCATTATCTTTATCTGATGCATATTCCCATTATCCGTAAAAATACATACTTTATCAGTATTCATACAATGGAAATAGTATTTATTTTCTCCTTCAATAGTCTCACGATTTCTGTCATAGCTTGCAGGCTCAATCAGTTTTGCATATCCAAATCTGTCCATAACAAACACTACTTCCTGCTCTACTATTATATTCTCATCATATACTGCTTCCTGTCCATCTTCAATAGTGGTTTTTCTGGAAATTGCATATTCTTTCTTAATATTAAGTAAATCCTTCTTAATAGCCTTTGTCATAGAACGTCTGCTATGAAGAATATCTTCATACTCGGCAATCTGATTTACCAGCTCTTCATACTCCTTCTGAAGTGCCATTACTTCTAAACCTATAAGCTTATAAAGCCTCAATTCCATAATTGCCTGTGCCTGACGTTTTGTAAAATTAAGGTTCGAAGCCAGGATTTCTGACTCTTTATTTTTAAATTTAATACCGGTTGTTGTACCACTTGTAAGACATTCCTCTGCCTGTTTCTTATTCTGACTTCCTCTGATTACTTCGATAACTAAATCAATAATATTACATGCTCTGATAAGTCCTTCTTTTATTTCCTTCTGTTCAAGTGACTTTTCCAGAAGTGTTGTATACTTTCTTGTTGCCAGTTCGTACTGAAATGCTACATAATGCTCTATTATCTGTTTTAATCCCAATATTTCCGGTCTGCCGTCAACTATTGCAAGCATATTAACACCAAAAGTATCTTCAAGTTTTGTTTTCTTATAAAGCATATTCTTAAGGCGTTCTATATCGGCACCACGCTTAATTTCCAGAACTATACGTATTCCTTCTTTACCCGACTCATTAGATATATCAACAATATCTGATGTCTTTTTGGTTTCGACCATATCGCACACATCAGCAATAAACTTACTTATTCCTGAGCCTATCATTGTATATGGAATCTCACTGATAACAAGCTTGTCCCTGTCTGTCTTTCTTTTACCTTTTTCAATTTCTACCCTACCACGGAGTTTAATCTTGCCCATACCTGTTTTATAAATATCCGTGAGCTCACTCTTATTTATAACGAGTCCGCCTGTAGGAAAATCCGGACCCGGCATAAATTGCATAAGTTCTTCTGTTGTAATATTGTTATTGTCCATATATGCAATTACTGCATCCAGAACTTCTCCCAGATTATGTGTCGGTATATTCGTTGCCATTCCGACAGCAATTCCCTCTGCACCATTTATAAGAATATTAGGAACTCTGACGGGAAGCACCTGTGGTTCCTTTTCCGTCTCATCAAAATTAGGCATAAAATCCACAACATTCTTATCCAGATCTGCCAGATAAACATCCTGCGTAAATTTCTTTAACTTTGCCTCCGTGTAACGCATTGCTGCTGCGCCATCGCCTTCTATAGAGCCAAAATTACCATGACCGTCTACCAGTGCCATTCCCTTTTTAAAATCCTGCTCCAAAACAACAAGTGCATCATAAATGGAACTATCACCATGTGGATGAAATTTACCCATGGTATCACCTACAATACGTGCAGACTTTCTATGTGGTTTATCATAATTAAGTCCCAGCTGGTCCATAGCATAAAGTACACGTCTCTGTACCGGTTTTAACCCATCTCTGACATCCGGCAGAGCCCTGGCACAAATAACACTCATAGCATAGTCAATATAGGATTTTTGCATTAACTCCGAAAATTCGGTGCGCTGTATCTGTTCAGCCATTTTTACTCCTCCTAAATGTCTAATTCTGCATCATGTGCGTGTTCATGTATAAATGCCCTTCTTGGTGGAACATCTGTGCCCATCAACATGCTCGTTACATCTGATGCCATTTTTGCGTCTTCTATTTCAACCTGTTTCAAAATTCTGGTTTTGGGATTAAGTGTTGTTTCCCAGAGCTGTTCCGCATCCATCTCACCTAGTCCTTTGTATCTTTGCAAAGTAAACCCTGTATGGTCTCTTCTGTATTTTTCTAAAGCTTTATCATCATATAAATAACATCCCTCGCCCTTCTTTGGAACCACCTTATAAAGTGGTGGTGTAGCAAGATATACATGTCCAAACATTATAAGTTCAGGCATAAACCTATAAAAAAATGTAAGCAGCAATGTTGCAATATGTGCGCCGTCCACATCAGCATCCGTCATTATAATAATTTTATTATAGCGTAGCTTTGATATGTCAAAATCATTTCCATAACCTTCAGAAAATCCGCATCCAAACGTATTAATCATTGTCTTAATTTCTGCATTGGCAAGCACTTTATCAATTGAGGCTTTCTCCACATTTAATATTTTTCCTCTTATAGGCAGAATAGCCTGAGTTTTTCTGTCTCTGGCCGTCTTTGCCGAACCGCCTGCAGAATCACCCTCTACTATAAAAACTTCACATTCTTCAGGTTTTCTGCTCTCGCAGGTTGCCAGTTTGCCATTACTGTCAATAGAAAATTTAGGCTTTGATAATAAATTAGTCTTGGCCTTTTCTTCTGCTTTACGTATTTTGGCAGATTTCTCAGCGCATGCAATAACAGACTTAAGTATTTCCAGATTCTTATCAAAAAATAATACCAGTTCTTCACCTGTTACTTCCGATGCAACTTTAGCTGCGTCAGGATTATCAAGCTTAGTCTTAGTCTGTCCTTCAAAACGTGGGTCAGGATGCTTTACGGCAATTACTGCTGTCATACCATTTCTCACATCAGAACCTGTAAAATTATTATCCTTGTCCTTAAGATTACCCAGTTCTCTTGCATACTGATTAATAACGTTGGTAAATTTACTCTTAAACCCGGTAAGATGTGTTCCACCCTCCTGCGTATAAATATTATTACAGAAGCCAAGAATATTTTCCTGGAATTCGTCAACAAACTGAAATGCTGCTTCAATTTCAATTCCTTCTACATTGCGTTTGTAATATACAACCGGATGTATTGCTTCTTTTCCTGCATTAAGCGCTCTTACATATGCACTTATACCTTCAGGCTCATGAAATTCTATCTTTTCTTCCTCTGCAACTCTTTTATTTTCAAATATAATTGTCAAATCCGGATTAAGATATGCTGTTTCATGAAGGCGGCTTTTAATAGCTTCGGCCTTAAAATATGTTCTTTCAAATATTTCATCATCAGGAAAAAATGTAATGGAAGTTCCGGTATCATTTTTACGGCAGGTTCCTATTTCTTTCAGAGGATACATTACTTTGCCCCTCTCATAACGCTGCTTGTAGACCTTGCCTTCACGTTTTATAGTAACTTCAAGCCAATTGGAGAGTGCGTTAACTACAGATGCACCTACACCATGAAGTCCGCCTGAAATTTTATATCCGCCATCTCCAAATTTGCCCCCTGCATGAAGAACCGTAAATACAACTTCTACTGCAGGTATACCGGCCTTTTCATGAATTCCTACCGGTATTCCACGTCCATTATCTGTAATTGTTGCAGAACCATCCTTTTCAAGAGTTACACATATTTCATTACAGTGTCCTGCCAAATGTTCATCTACTGAATTGTCTACTATTTCATAAATAAGATGATTGAGTCCCTTAGAAGAAACGCTTCCGATGTACATTCCCGGGCGCTTTCTTACTGCTTCAAGACCTTCCAGAATGGAAATGCTATTAGCATCATATGTCTTGTTATTTTGAGCTGCCATTGTTAAAATCCCTTCTTAAAATGATTTCGAAGCAACGTTTCATCTGCTTCAAGATGTGCATAATCATTTATGCGTTCTATATAAAATCTGCCGTTTTCCGGCTTGTACATAAGTTCTGTTATACTACAGTTTTCCAAATCCTTTGCAAAAGAAAGTCTATGTGCCTGACTTGTCCCACATATACCTGCAATGAGCGAGCGTATAACTCCTCCATGCGTTACTATGGCCACTGCACCCACTCCTGAGTGCGCTATCTTTTCAATAACAGGGAATGCCCTATCGTAGACCATTTGTCCGTTTTCCCCACCCAGATATGGAATATCCTCTTCCATTAATATGCGCTGTCGGGAAAGTTCAGGGAACTGTTGTTTTATTTCCTCATCCATCATTCCTGTAAGTATACCAAAATCACTTTCACGCAGCTGAGGTAAAATGACATGTTCAACATTAATATAATCATTAATAATATCTGCTGTTTCTACCGCCCTTTTAAGATGGCTAGAATACAATAATTCTATACCATAGTTCTTAAGCCTGTCTCCTGCAAGAGCAGCCTGCTTTCTTCCTGCTTCATCCAGACTGACGTCTACATTACATGCTTTGCTGCACTGCCTTCCATGCCGTATAAGATATATTCTCACTATATAATCTCCTGATGATTCATCTATAATAATATTTTAATTCTTATGTTTATTTACTGTTATTATCCTTATTAATATATGTAATCATTCCCGGGCCCAGATTATCCGTAGGTCTTGCCATAAATCCACACTTTTCATAAAACCCTTCACGGCCTTTTGCACACATAAGTGCAATCATAATTTCTGTATTGTCTAATTGAATACTCTTTACAAAATC
>JBJEMK010000108.1:0-11261 GCA_051879635.1 Eubacterium sp. | reverse complement strand
TTAGAGAAAATAAAAGCAGTAAGGCACAAAATTATAAATAAATCCACTCATACTTTGCCATTCTGATTATCTATATAATATCTTCAAAAGAAGATTTTTTATCCTTCTCTTTATGGAAAAAACATATAAATAATATTTTCTTCTGTCACTATCAGCCAATTTATAATATTCACCATTGATTTTTAGATTATTGATTGAACTATATTCTTCAAATTGTTTAGAGGGATACAGCAAATACGGTCCCTCCCCTAAAGATTTAGGATACCTTTTAAATGGTTCTCTGTATATATCAACAAATTCAGCATTAATATTTCTAAACTGTAGTAAAATATACGGGTTTTCGTGAAGTATACTTGTTTTATTTAGAATAGTAAGTTTTAATTTCTTGTTTTTAGAAAAAACTACATTTAAAGGAATAGAACCATTTACGCAAACTATTTCTTTAGCATTATTCCAAAGATAAATCTGCTCATCTAAGGTTAGAGTTTCCGGAAAAACAGACTCAAAACCATTGCAGTTAAAAGTCTTTTCAAAAAATTCTTCTCCAAATTCGGAACTGACAGCTTTTGAGAATCTTTGTCTTGAAAAATAAACTTTTTCTATTTTATCTACTTTTGAAAAGTCACAATTAGAATTCATAACAGTATTATACATATAATCAAACATATTTACGAATTCATCGCTATACCATTCACAGGACTTAAAGCCTTGTTCCGGAAGCAAAACTCTTTTAAACCTTATTGGTTTTTTTATATGGATAAGTTGATTTTCTTTTATTCCCAATAATTCCAAAAATCTAAGATTATTACCACTTGGTTCTTCTTCCCCAAGATAGGCTACTTTGATATTGGAATTGTTTTTTGTTAATACAGGCAGACACCACATTCGATTAGTAAGGTCGATAAGAAAATGACCCCAATGGAGATAAAACATACCTATATATACAACATCTTCATCTATGTAATCTTCATCGGTCCATTCATATTTTCCACCATGATTGGCCCAACCACCATCATAGAATGAAGCATCAGAAAATTGATTATTTGAATCACAAACGCCACCTAATCCCCACATAGGTCCATCATCAATATTTTTTTGTGGCAAAATAATTCCATTCTCAATCTCAATAATATTCAATTTTTCTATTTTTTTATAATATTTTTTCATAATAATTAATCAAAAAATTCTGTATAGACCTGGTTTACCTTATCAACTGTAAGTTTATCTCTCTTTGTAAATAAATACGACAATACGCTCTTCTTAATATTACTGCTTACACCTCTATTAAATATAGCATATTTTCCATATTTTTTTAATTTTCTCTTTGCATAATTATATATATCTTCATCAAAAGACCCATTACGCATTACAGACATTAATACCTCGCACAAATGCTGAAGTAAACTTGATTTTAGTGTTGGATAATTCTTTTCCAAAGCAGGAAACCTCTGAGTAACAAAATCCACCTGGTCCAAAAGTCTTTGTTTATTCTTCTGAACACTACCCATTGCACTGGATTTTCTTTGTCTATAATGATATAGATAAGCGTTACATAAAGATATAGTATTGGAATTAATAATTACTCTATATGTAAAAAATTCATCATCAATACATCTACCTTCAACAAAACGTATATCACCAATTATTTTCTTCGTATATATTTTATTGCAATTAATAATATATTCCCACTTATGAATCATATAAAAAACAAAGTCTTTATCAGAACAAACCTCATTATTTTCTATGTATGAATGTTTTTGAGAATACTTTTTATATTCATCAATATACTGGCATTGAACTAAATCAGAATTATCTTCTTTAATTCTGATTAACAATGTTTCTATCATATCTTTTTCAATCCAGTCATCGCTATCAACAAAAAATACGTAATCTCCTGTGCAGGTATCCAGACCAACATTTCTTGCGCCTGCTGCTCCTCTATTCTTAATATGTAAAACCTTGATTCGTTCATCCCTTGAAGCAAAATCATCTGCAATTACACCGGAATTGTCCGGAGATTCATCATCTATTATAATTATTTCTAAGAATGGATAGGTTTGATTACAGACTGATTCAAGGCATTTTGGTAAGTATTTGTCAACATTATAAACTGGTAATATTACGCTAACTACACCTAAATTCTCCATAATCTCACCTCTTGATACTATCCCTTGATTATTTTACTGATTTTTTCTTTAAAATAAATCTTTCTATTCTTCCTATATAAAGCTTGTCCATTCTCCGTATCTAAAGCTAATATCAATCTCTTTTTCTCTTTTTTATCCATACCGGCATTATGCATTATTAAATATGCATATAGTTCAATTTGTTTTTGTCTGTCTGATGCTATATTCTTCTTAATTAATTCTTTATCATATCCGACTAGCTCATATAATGATCTTAGATTTTTTAATGGTTCTTCAACGCTTTCTAAACCCACCTTGAACATTAGTGAATCTTCTTGATCCCTCATATAATGGTAAAGTAGCTTGTTAATAAAGACAACATCCTTTATATTACTAACCTTGATATATTCAAGGATAAACCTTAAATCTTCTCCAATGCTAATGCTCTCGTCAAACCTTAATTTATTATCCTGAATAATTTTAGTTATAAACATCTTGTTCCATAATTGTTGCAATAATGTTTTATCATAAACTTCCTTTAAAACATCTTTTAATACAAAACAATCGTTTTCTATAGATTCACTCCAAACAATGTTATCAGTTATGCCGTTATATTTTTCATCATGATTTACATAACCACAGATAACCAGAACATTTGGATATTTATCAATAGCTTCATTAAACAAGTTGAAGTAATTTCCATCAATCCAGTCGTCACTGTCAACAAACATTGTATATGTACCGGTAGCCTCATAAATACCTCGATTTCTGGTATATGAGACGCCCATATTAACTTCATTATGTACATATCTAACATTTGAATATTTTTCAGACAGAGCAATGCACTTTTTAAGGCTGTTATCCTTTGAACAATCTTCAACTAATATAATTTCTAAATCATTATAGTTATTTGAAATAATACTTTCGACACAACGCTCAACCGTCTTTTCAGCATTATATACAGGAACTACAACACTAATTTTAGCCATATATACTCCTAATTTTTATTATACACTTCATTAAACAAGTATCCATATAAAGTTAGCTGACCATCTTCTGTGGTCTTTAATAAATCCATTTTATATGTTAGTTTATGCATAACATTTTTGTCTGTAAATCTTTTTAGCAATTCTTCAGAATAGGGCTCATTCAAAGACTTATACATTTCAAAAATATCTTCATTGTTATTTTCAACAGTATCAATAATACTTGTTATTGCGGGAATACGCCGATAACCTGTCATTAGCATATAGTCAATTAACACATAATCAATTATTGTATCATATTTTGACCACCAATGACTAAATGCATCAACCATATATCTAAAAATAATATTACCTTCTTCACCGTGCATTGAAAAGCCACACCAATTACACTTACAAGCTTCTCTTGCGACAAGTTCAGGTTTGTTAGTCATCCTTTGACAATAAAAACCACGGCTAAAATATTCTTCCGGTATATTTCCTGTAAAAAACACAGTAGCATCTAACCAATAACCGCCATATCTCTCAAGCAAGCAAAACCTTAAAACATCAGACATAGTAGTCATAGTAACTATTCCACTATCAAATTTCTCAACAATATGTTTCGGAATATCAACATAATTTTTATAATTTTCAAGAGTGATGATATGTAGCTCGGCTTTTTCCTTTGGAATCACCTGTTTTAATCGTGTATGACACATCTTTACAATTTCAGGCATGCTTTCTACACCCTGCCACCAGCAACACCATATAGGCATTTTATCTTGGCTAATATTAGCTGTGACCTTTGGAGCATAATTATGCTCCGGAGGATTTGAATTATATGTATCTACTACGGAGCGTAATTCAGTATCAACAAATTCCTGTATGGTAGAAATATATTTTTCTGTTTTTCCGGGAGGTATTAATCCATCCTTAAATGTTGCAAAGGCAACCTTAAATCCATATATTTTTTTTGTTTTAGAAAAAGCTCTACATTCTTTTACGATTCTTTGAACCAAATGCTTTGCACGCTGAAAAATTCTAAACATCAATTTTCTCCGACTTATATCAATATTTAAGCAAAATATCAAGTTTGCAAAAATGCTCACAAGATTTTTTCTTTATACTCTTAATATCATTTATAACCTGTTTATCATATTGAATATTAATTGGTTCTACATATGAATTACCATCAAGTTTTCTAATATCAATATATTTACCCTCAAAAGATAAATCTTTTAATATATTTATAGTTTTATCACTATACACAATAGGAAAAACAGGTTTATTAGCTGCAAAACCTAAAACTGACGCATGAAATCTTGAAGCTATAACTAACTCAGAATCGGCAATAGCGGAAGTAAGCTTATCTGTATTTGTTCCATCATAGTTTATAATGTTTACCTTGTTTTGCACCTCAACACTAAGTTGATTTATAATTTTCTCTACAGATTCCTCATCGTTTTCAATTTTACAAAAGGATGAGAGGATTATACTATATCCATTTTCAGCATAACTTTTTATATATTTTGAAATTAGATTTATGTATTTTTCTTCATTATCAGATAATTTATCTAATCCGCTATTCCTACTTGCACAATCAATTACAGAAATAAAAATCTGCTTCTTGTTTGATATATTAGCAAAATCATAATTAAACAGAATGTCCGGAGCATATCTTACCTTATCAACATTCTTGAACAAATCAAAAGAATACTTATCTCTAAAACAAACGTCTTCAACATTTGCTAAAATATCTGCAAGCTTATTTCTATATGCTTCAGTCTTATATGGTCCAAAATTTGCACCTAATATATAAAACTTTCTATTGAGCGCCTCGTAATCCCACCAAGTTAGGATTTGTTCCCAGTTATCATACTCTATAAAGATAGAACCGCCTATATAGACTACAGCATTACACTTTTCTTCCATTCTGCATTTATAACGTGAATAAAGTGATGGGTGTAGTCTCTTTAGAAAATTCAGGAATTTTGAATCTTGATCTAACACCTTCAAGTTTTTTACACTTTTGAAGGTCTTGATATTATATTTTTTTGACCATAGATAAAAATTAACATCCGGATAGCGATTGCATAATGTATGTATAAATAAATCATCGCCAAAGTTTATTCTATCATACGCATATACGAAAACCTTCATATAATCACCGTTTACTTGATTTTGTTTTTAGAAAATATAACAAATGGTTTTTTAATCAAATTTAAGAATAAGTTTTTCTCATATTTGTTCATTGTAAATAGCCATGTGAATATACAATATATCAATGTAAATACTATGATTTCAACTAATAGATATAACAAGGATACTGTTTTGGGTAAAAACAAATACTCAAATACTTTATAAACAATACACAATACTGCAGGAACAATAGTCATCCTACAAATATTAAGCCAAAATTTCGGAATATCAAGACCTACTTTTTTATAGTAATACCAATTCATAATTAAACCATGCCCACAAACAAAAACAACACAAGTACATAAGGCAGCACCTATTATTCCCAAATATGGTAATAATAAATATGTACTAATTACATTAATTATTGCAAGAATTACATATAAAATAGACCTAAACTTATGTTTTTTCATAGCGCATATTGCAGTAAAAGCTATATTTTGTATCAGTGGTATAGACAATGGAATCATTGTCATAAGTGCAACTGTGTAAGCTTGAGAATAACCTGCACCCGCCCAGTACAACAAAAAATTGTTTCCAAATAAAATGAAACCCGATAGTATTAATGAAACTAATAAATACTGTAATCTTCCTACCCGTATCATAAGTTCGGACAAATCTGAAATTGGTTTCTTTTCTAAAACAAAAGTGTTTACCCTTGGGGCAAATACGCCACTGATAGCGGCTGCAAAATTTTGTAACATTGTATTAAAGGTAGATCCAATATTATAAACAGCTACATATGCTGAACCAATCATTGCACCAATAAGTACTTTATCTGTTGCCCAATACAATAAATCTGCAATCATTCCTACAAATACAAAAGCAGTAAATGAGAAAATATTTCTTAAAAGTTCTATTGGAGGATTTTTGAATCTAGTATGAACGCCTAAAACAAAGCGACAATACCAAATATTGATAAAAAGAGTAATTATTTATGCAATTAACCCCATGATTGCCATACCAATAGAAGCATAACCTAAAAATAATACAATGAGATTAGTCAGTGGCGAAAATATTGTTAGAATCATATCAACCAATTTTCTAAAAATATATCTCTCATTACAAACTATAATATTAGAATAAACACTGGAAACAAAAGAAACTGCAGTACTAATAGACATAATAATAATAAGTACTTTTAACTTCTCTATTTCCCAATCTTCAAGCCCTTTAGAAAAGAAAACATCAGAACCAATAGAAAGGAACAATCCCACAAAACATACTACTATTGAGATAATTCCGTATATAATAACAAAAAGCCCAGTTACCCTTTCAAACATTATCTTATCATTATTAACGCGATATTTCATCATATATCTCATAATAGAGGTACCTAATCCCAGCGTCAATAATGATAAATAACTTATTATAGAGTTAGATAAACTGTATAGCCCATATTCAGCTTGTCCTAACTTATTTAACATTATTGGAGTATATAGTAATGGAATAACGGTGCTAATAACAAGAGAAACATATGTTAATAGCGATCCTGCCTTTAATTGATTTATTTTTCTCATATATGCCTCAATATATATTCTTAATTATTAAAAACCAATGTTTAGCAATGCTTTTAATTTACAACAAAAATAAAAATTAATTTTTGATAACAAATAATACTTTTTGGAACTATCTGTGATATTCTTTATTTCTGTAAAAGTCAAATTATAATTTCCCCTGTATTCATTAATTATTGATTTTGCTTTCTTTTTATCTTTACCTGACATATATTTTAGAACACATTGATATGCAAAGATACAGGATCCATATAAATCAATTTTCGATTTAAGCGATAGTTCAGGAAAATAAATATCAATATATTTTTGTCGATTAGCCTTTCCTTCTAAGGCATCTAATCTCTTTAAATTATATGTATTTCCCATAATGCTGCTACTTCTCTGGAAGTAGTAATACATAGTTTTATTGATTTTTGTAATCCTTTCAGCTTTACCGAAAACTTGATAAGTCCAAAATTCATCTTCATTAAGTTTTCCAACCGCAAAAGAAATATCCATAACTAAATCAGTTTTGTATAATTTATTCCAAACATGCTGTTTAAATGGATTTTCCGATATTAATGCAGATAAACCATCAACGATACCATAATTCTCTATAGAAAAATCATCATTATACTCATCAAAATGATTATCTTCATAAAACTTTACTACACAACATTCAACGATATCACTATTTTCAGTAATCATTGTATTATATAACGTTTCAAGAAAATCAAAGGTTATATAATCATCACTGTCAATAAAACTGATATATTCTCCGGTTGAAACTTTCATTCCGGCATTTCTGGCATCAGAAAGTCCTCCGTTTATTTTATGAATAACCTTTATCCTGTTGTCTTTTTTTGCGTATTCGTCACACAGTTGAGGACAATTATCAGGAGAACCATCGTCAACAAGAATTATCTCCAGATTCTTATAAGTCTGGTTTATAATGCTATCCACACATCTCGAAATATAATCTTCAACTTTATATATAGGAACTACAACACTGATTAATGGTTCCATATTTACTTAACCTCAAATTTATTTTTGTTTTTAGAAATATGTTTATCATAGAAACCATAGACAAACATATGAATTGGTGTAAAATATAGAAATAATAACCTTTCAATCTTTACTCTTTTTGATAAATTAAAAACGTTTTTTATGCTCTTTATTTCTCTGTAATACTGTTTTACTTTTTCTTTTCTATTAATAATTTTATTATTTTTAACAGTACGATAAAGAGCAATAACTGAATATAAATAGCTTGTGTAGGCTAAAGATTGAATTTCGTTATCATGTTTTTCACAGCAATATTCAAAAATTTCTTTTTTGACAATAATCGGGTCAAAAAGTTTATTATCATTTATTTTTGACGTAGCAGCAGAACCCTTCCTCAAAATATAATGATAAAAGGGTTTATCCTCATAAATAGACTTTTCAGAATTACAAAAAGCATAAAAATTAAAAAGTACATCCTCATTAATCTTTATATTTTTGGGCATTTTTAATTTAGCTAATACTTCTTTTTTATATAACTTAATACATGGACTTGGCTCCACATAATCGCCGACTATAATATCACAAATTCCCTTGCGGTTATCCTGAATAACTTTTTTCCCTGTATTATAATAATAATCAACTCTTGATGGAAACACCATCTGATAACCACAATGAGAAATGTCAGCATCATTCTCTAATAAATTGTTTAATAGTGTTTCATACATCTCCGGTTCAATATAGTCATCGCCATCAACAAAACCTATATAGTCACCTTTAGCTATTTCCAAACCCTTATTTCTTGTATCTGATACGCCGCTATTATCCTTAAATACAGGAATAATTCTTGAATCTTTTTCAGCATATTTAGCTATAACTTTATTTGTATTGTCCGTAGAGCCATCGCTTATCACTATAACTTCTAAATTTTTATAAGTCTGGCTTAATATGCTATCTAAACATCTTGGTAAATATTCGGCAATATTATATGCAGGAACAATAATACTAATTAAATATGACTTCATAATAATTCACTCAAATAACATATCCTATTTTAGTTTCTTTTAATTTATCCTTCATTTCCTTTTTCATTTCTTCTGTGATATTAGGATTCCTTAATGTATAGCCTTCATCAAATAATGGGACTTCATCCATTTCAGTTTTTTTTCTATTCACAAACTCGTCATATGTACAAATAATCCTTGCAGGCGAACCTACAACTACACTATTATCAGGAATATCTTTTGAAATAACACTTCCTGCACCAATAACGACATTGTTTCCAATATCAACTCCGGGTAAAACAGTAGTTGATGCGCCAATAAATACGTTATTACCAATATTTACTGTTCCAATTCTTGTATATCCTAACGCATTTTTAGTACTTGCATCATGAGCAAGTATATGTACCCTTGGCGCTAATGTCACATTGTCGCCAATAGTAATCAACCAACAGTGAGATTGATCTATTAAGGTTTTTTCTTGTCGTCTAAAATTCTTACCCACTGTCAAACCTAAATCAACCAGTTCCTCAGTAGATACTTCACTTCTTAAATGCATTAATCTATTACGAATCTTTTGTTTTATTGACATCAAATCACAAACTTTCTAACATTTCTTCAACTGCTTTTGTTGTATTATTAGTGTTAAAAAATTCACCACGTTCATTTGCCTGTTTTGCATAGTGTTCTAATAGGCCCTTTTCTGTGAGCATCCTCTTAACACCTTGGTACAATGCTTTTTCATCGTTCTCTGTTACAATACCATACTCACTATTTTCTCCCAGCATTTCCTGCATACCGGAACATAGAGTAGTTACAACAGGAGTTCCAACAATAAGGGATTCAGTAACAGATGTACTAAAACCTTCACTGTGAGATGAGCATATATATAAATCACATTTTTTCACATACTTGTATGGGTTTGTGTTGTATCCCATAAAAGTGAAAGTGTCTTGCAAATTGTTTTCGGCCAAATAAGACTGAAGTTTTTCCTTGTCCTCGCCTATACCAAAAATGTAAATGTGATTTTTTATACCTTCATCTAAAAGTTTTTTATGTATTCTTGCGAGTCTGTCAAAGCCCTTAACCTGAGTGATTTTTCCTACTGAACAAATATTGTAACAATCCTTTGAAAACTGAACTTCGTCAACTGCTTCATTGGATTTCTGGATAATTTCCTCTGTTTCTATTGTATTATACATTATGCCTATAGGTTTTTGATATACAAATATTTTTTCAAAATATTCCTTTACCCACTTTGACACACATGCAGTATAATCAAATTTTTCATAACAAGTTTTCGCTTCGTTAAAGTTTCTAAATCCTACGGATGCTGCTCTTTCATTTTCCATTCGGCAATGAATCCAACTTACGAGTTTAGTACTCTTGTCAGTACAACCGCTTGCTATTCTCGCTGTAGGGCCTTCAAGGTAAGAAACAATTATGTCGTAATGTTCTTTGATAAATTTTTTAAATAATTTTTCAGGTGAAAACAGACAAAAATATTTGCTATTGCCCGGAAATAGTCTCCTATAGTAGGATTTGTATTTAATGTCATTATGCAAAAACTGTTTATTTACACCAACATCAAATAATGTCTGCACAGTAATATCAAATTTTTCTTTATCCATATTATTAACAAGGTTCACAAGAACTTTCTCAGCTCCGCCTTGACCTAAAGTAGGAATTAAAAACAAAACTTTTTTCATAATTTATTCACGATTAAAAAATTCTTAAATTTGAACTTTGATAAACACCATTTCCGGCAACAAACATATCATAGCAGAAATAAGCAATTAATAATATATTTATCGTCCATGTGATAGTTTTTTTCCGATCTTCTTCAAATATATTTAATATCCATGGTAATAAAACATAGGTATAAACTTGGAAATAAAGAGCAATACGCGCCACCATACCATTGGTAAATGCACCAAAGATAAAACAGCCACAGCAAATTATAGATAAATTAATTAATATATTAATTTCAAGCGGTGCAATTTCAGCAATTTCTTTTCTCTTCACAAAAGCCAGTAAAGCAGGAATAGACATAACAATTACTCTGAAAATATTAACACCGGCATATTCATCGCTTGTAATATATGAATAATCGGAATCATTTGAAGAAAAACCGAAAACATAAATAATTAGTAAAGCCATCACTATTACTACAAAAGCATTTGATTTTTTACTCCATGGCTTATAATTAATGCAAAAATAAGTTGGAATCATAATAAGAGCTGAGTTGTGAATGGTAGAAGCAATTATCACAACTATAATAAAAGGAATTGTTTTTCTTTCTAATAAAAAATGTGAAAACATCAATATTATAGATGCCGCCAAAAATTGTCTCATTCCATTTACTGTCCACAAAAAACAGCCCGTTGTGTAAAACAGGAAAATACTGTGGTTAAAATTAACGGAATACCGAGAATAAAAAGCAGTCATCCCCAAGCATTGAATAACCGAAATAAG
>JBJEMK010000107.1:0-11304 GCA_051879635.1 Eubacterium sp. | reverse complement strand
TTCATACTTTGTTTTTAGAACCGGTGCTGTAATATCTATTCTGTCTAATATAGGCCCGCTTATTCTTCCCATATATCTGCTGACCTCGTAATCAGTACAGTTACATTTATTGCGATTAGGGAAATAACCACATGGGCATGGATTCATTGCAGCAACAAGCATAAATTTTGCAGGAAAATGACACCTGCCTCCTAAGCGTGAAATTACTATCTCACCATTCTCCATAGGCTGTCTTAACATTTCTATTGCCTGTCTTGAAAATTCAGGGAATTCATCCAAAAATAAAATACCACGATGTGCTAATGTAATCTCACCCGGCACAGGGGTGCTTCCACCTCCTGACAGTGCCTGTAGCGTAATAGTGTGATGTGGATTTCTGAATGGTCTCTGTTTCAATAACTCGCCATTCTTTAAAATTCCTGCCACACTATGTATACATGTTACATCTATACATTCATCCCGTCCCATAGGTGACATTATCGTAGGCATCCGCCTGGCTATCATACTCTTTCCCGAGCCCGGCATTCCTATCAGCAATATATTATGCATTCCTGCAGCTGCAATTAATGCAGCCCGTTTTGCAACAGCCTGTCCTCTTATCTCTGAAAAATCTATACTGCTTTCTGTACAATCTGAAAAACTACTATGTGAATACTGATGTAATATATATGGTTTACTCTTACCAAGAAGTATATCTATAGCATCCTGCAGTTTTTCTATTCCAATGATATCCATATCTTCAAAAATGCTTCCTTCTAAAACATTTTTTATTGGTACAAAACACTGTTTAATACCTTGATTTCTTGCAGCCATTACTATAGGTAATATCCCATTTACCGGAATAACTTCACCATCAAGACCCAGCTCACCAACAAATAATATATTCTCAATGACCGAAGATCTTATAATGCCTATACCACATAATATGGCAACTGCAATGGGCAAGTCAAAATATGCACCTGACTTTCTTAAATCAGCAGGTGACAAACTAACTGTTATCCTCTTTGCAGGGAAAGCTATACCTGTATTTTTGATTGCTGTCCTTACACGTTCTCTTGCTTCCTTAACTTCAGATGATAAAAGGCCTACCATATCAAATACTGGAAGACCATCACTTATATCTGCTTCAACTTTTATGAGTACACCACTTACTCCCTTGATAGCGGCGCTAAAAGTCTTGCATACGCTCATATAAATATCCCCTTATGTATAAACTCTATAAACATTCGGGAGCAAAAAGCGCCCGAATGATATCAGTATAGTATATCAATTGTATCAGCTTTACGCTATGCATCATATTGTATGTGTTTTCTTTACAAGAAATATATCACACTTTATTTGTAGAGTCAAACGCTTTTTTAAGTTTTTCAAGTGCTCTTTTTTCAATCCGGCTTACATAACTTCTGGATATTCCCAGTTCATCACCAATTTCCTTTTGCGTTACTGCTTCATTTTTTTCAAGTCCATATCTTTTTATAATTATCTCAAGCTCCCGCTTATTTAGAACTTTTGGCATTATCTGATACAATCTGCTGATATTTTCCTGTAATTCAAGCTTATCAGTCATACCTTCACTTTCACTTTCAATTATATCAAGCAGACTGATAGTATTACCCTCCTTATCAGTTCCTATTGGTTCATGCAGTGATACATCACGATTTCGCTTTTTTTCATTTCTAAACATCATTAATATTTCATTTTCAATACATCTTGCTGCATATGTTGCAAGCCTGTTTCCCTTATTTGTATCATATGTGTTAATTGCTTTAATCAATCCTATAGTTCCTATTGATATAAAATCTTCTGTTTCACGTTCATCCTGATTATATTTTTTTACTATATGGGCTACTAAACGTAAATTTCTTTCAATAAGTATGTCCCGTGCCTTTTTATCCCCTGCCTTCAACTGCTCCAGATAATAATCTTCTTCAGACTGTGTAAGTGGTTCCATGAAAGTCTTCAAAAAAAGCACCTCTTAATCTGCTTACCTTTATTTTATGTAATAAGCAGCCTCAAAGTGCCTTTCCAAATGTCCTTATTTCCAATTTATATATGATTCAGATACCAGAATAATAATTATCCCTTTTTTCTTAAAATATCATACTTATCCAATTGAATTCCCAGATTAATAATAAGTTTCTGTTTAGGATGTGGTGCACTATCCATGGAATTTCCTTCCTCATCCTCAATACTTATTACAGTAACCTGTATATTTCTTCCGTCAGGTTTCATGACTTCAATATTTTCACCTACCGAAAATTTGTTGCGCTGTTCTATAATATACTTGTTATTTCCTGCATATTCTCCAATTATTCCCAGATAAGTATATTCCCTTTCATATACATTATTATCATAAATCTGTGTATTCTCATCAGGCTTTCCATAAAAAAATCCTGTAGTATACTGCCTGTAGGTACACTGAGAAATCATTTCTCTATATTTTGAAATGTTATCCATATATGTCTCCGGGCTGTTCATATAATCATTAATTGCCATCCTATATGTCCGTGCAACAGTAGCAACATAAAGTGCGGTTTTCATACGCCCTTCTATTTTAAAACTGTCAATTCCTGCATCTATAAGATCAGGAATATGCTCTATCATACATAAATCCTTTGAATTAAATATATATGTCCCTCTTTCATTTTCATATACAGGCATATATTCTCCCGGCCTTGACTCTTCCATTACTGCATATTTCCAACGGCATGGATGTGTACATGCACCCTGGTTGGCATCACGATGAGCCATAAATGCGCTCAGCAGACATCTTCCTGAATATGAAATGCACATTGCACCATGTATAAATGTTTCAATTTCCATATCTTCAGGAATATTATTTCTTATTTCTTTTATTTCTTTAATCGACAGCTCACGTGCCGACACGACACGCTTTGCGCCCAGCCTATACCAAAAATTATATGTTCCATAATTTGTATTATTGGCCTGAGTGCTTATATGAATCTCAACATCAGGCAGAACTTCCTGTGCAATAGTAAAAATTGCAGGGTCAGAAATTATTAGTGCATCAGGTCCCACTTCCTTTAATTCTTCAAAGTATTCTTTTACTCCTTTCAAATCCCTGTTATGAGCCAGAATGTTTGCCGTGACATAAACCTTTACACCGTGTTCGTGAGCAAATATAACTCCCTGCTTCATATCATCAAGACTAAAGTTCTTTGCCTTTGCACGAAGGCCAAAAACCTCCCCACCTATATAAACGGCATCAGCCCCATATATTACTGCTGTTTTTAATACTTCCAGGCTACTTGCCGGAACTAACAATTCAGGACGTTTCATATATCCTCCATACTTATAATTTTACGCTAATAGTTATTCCATCTCCAATAGGAACAATGGTTGTTTCTAATTCTTCATCATTTTTTATGGAATAAAGATATTCCCTCATTCTTGCATGTATTGTTCTGTCCCTGCGAGGTGTAACAAATCTCGATTCTATAAGACTGCCTTCTTGTAATACATTGTCCGATATCAATATACCACCTGATTTTAAAAGCCGCTTGACCTCCGGAAGAAAATTTATATACTGGGCTTTTGCAGCATCCATAAACACAAAATCATATTCATCATCTAATCTTTTCATAATATCTAATGCATCACCTTCAAGAAGCTTAATATCTTCTCCACGATATGCCTTTTTTATATTTTCTTTTGCCTGTATTATTCTCTTTTCATAATTTTCTATTGTCGTTATTGTGCATTCGTGCGGCATATATTCACTCATTAAAATGGCTGAGTACCCTACAGCAGTACCCAGCTCTAATATTTTGTGTGGCTTATTTATAAGCAGCATGACTCTTAAAAAGCTTTCCATTTCCTTGCGTATAATAGGAATGTTTTCTTCATGAGCACTCTTCTCAATCTGCTCCAGTAATGATGAATTTGTATGTTCCAACGAATGCATATACGTAATAATACGTTCATTAACTATCATTAAATATCCCTCTGTTTATTCAGCTGTTGAATCATCTGCTCCGGATTCATCTTCATTTAAAACCTGTATCTCCTCCGGACCTGTGTTTATTATATTAATCAAGGCTTTCCCATTAAGTGAATTATTAAATGTATAAGTTCCTGCCTGTACATACTTTAATTCATATATCAGTGTCTGAAGATAAAATATTTTATAATCTTCAACAACTCCGTATTCTTCCATAAGTTTTGACAATTCAAGCATTGATGTTCCTTCCGGAACCTGAATTGTAAGCTCTGTACCGGGCTCTTCCTCGTATCCTGTCTCTGAAAAAACCTTTTGTCCATACTGATATGAATATTTTGCAGCAAACAATAACAATGTTATCAAAATAACTGCAAATGCTACCTTACAAACACCTTGAAAAAAACCTGATGCACCTTTTCCTAAATTGCTCATAACTGCCCTTTCGTATATTAAATACTGTTAAGCTCCTATCTAGTCAACCTCCATAATAATCGGAAGTATCATAGGACTTCGTTTCATCTTTTTCCATAAGAACTCACTAAGTGTATCCCTTACTATCATTTTAATCTTGCCCCAGTCTGTAATATGCTGGTCAAAACAATCCATAACTGCATTATACACAATACCATTAGCTTCGTCCATAAGATCTTCAGCCTCACGAACGTATACAAAGCCTCTGGAAATAATATCCGGACCTGCCAGCAATGTATTAGTATATCTTTCCAAAGTCATCACAACTATAATAATTCCGTTTTCTGCCAGATTTTGTCGGTCTCTAAGAACAATATTTCCTACATCTCCAACTCCAAGTCCATCTACAAGAATACTTCCTGCCGGAACCTGTCCTGTAATCTTTGCCTGTTCCTGATTAAGTGTTAAAACATCTCCTGATGATAAAAGAAAAATATTTTCTTTATTTATTCCCATTATTTCAGCCAGTTCAGCATGCTGCTTCAAATGCCTGTATTCACCATGTACAGGTATTGCATATTTTGGCTTAATAAGAGAATATATGAGTTTAATTTCCTCCTGACATGCATGTCCTGAAACATGCGTATCCTGAAATATTACATTGGCTCCTTTCATCGAAAGCTCATTTATAACCTTAGAAACTGCCTTTTCATTACCCGGTATTGGAGTAGAACTTAATATAACTGTATCACCGGGCTTAATCGTAACCTTTCTATGAATTGAAGCTGCCATCCTTGACAAAGCTGCCATTGACTCACCCTGACTGCCTGTTGTTATAAGCACCAGCTGTTCATCTGGGTAATGTGACATCTCCTCTATATCGATTAATGTATTGTCAGGAATATTTATATACCCGAGCTCGCTTGCCGTCTTTATTATATTAACCATACTACGGCCTTCAACCACTACTTTTCTGCCATATTTATATGCTGAATTAATTATCTGCTGAACACGGTCAACATTTGATGCAAATGTTGCAATAATTATTCGCTTCTTTGTATTTTCTGCAAATATATGATCAATTGTTCTTCCTACTGTTTTTTCAGAACTTGTAAATCCCGGACGCAATACATTAGTACTGTCACACATAAGTGCCAAAACGCCCTTTTTCCCTAATTCACTAAATCGCGCCAGATCAATTGCATCCCCAAATACAGGTGTATAATCAACTTTAAAATCACCTGTATGTACAATAATTCCTGCCGGTGAAAATATTGCAAGGGCTGCTGCATCTGCAATACTATGGTTGGTTCTTATAAATTCTACCCTAAAATCACCTGCATTAATTGACTGACCATACTTTACAACTTTTTTCTTGACCTTTTTGCCTATTTCATGCTCTTCTAATTTGTGTTCAATGATTCCCATTGTAAGTTTAGTTGCATATAATGGGGCTGTTATATCTTTTAATACATAAGGAATTGCACCAATATGATCTTCATGACCATGTGTTATAAAAATTCCTTTTATTTTACTGACATTTTCTTTTAAATATGTTATATCGGGAATTACTAAATCTATTCCCAGCATATTATCATCCGGAAAAGACAACCCGCAATCCACAACAATAATACTGTCCCCGTATTCGAAGGCAGTCATATTCATCCCTATCTGCTCTAATCCGCCTAAAGGGATGACCTTAACACCTATGTTGTTGTTATTCAATTTAATTACCTCCTGTTATTATATTTCACGTACTTTATCAATAAAACTTCAGAGTTCTAAATAAAACATCAGACAAACTTTTATGCTTGTCCAACATTCTGCTTAGAGTTTCTAAAATTCAATGTCCGTATCCTCAAGTAATTCCTGAAAAATCTTTGCCATAAATTCCAATTCTGCTTCATCATCAACTATTTTATATGATGCTTCCAAATCCTCAGGTGATGACATATCTTTAAAAATATAAGCTTCTGCATCTTCATCTTCACCCTCTGTTACAAGCAGATAATTCATATTATTGACTTTTGTTTCTTCAATTACATAAAATTCTATTTCATCTCCGTCTTCTGTAACAAACTTTATCTTTTCTTCCATCTCTGCTCCTATAGCACAAATAATTAAAGCTTATTAATGCTCAATCCATCAAGATATGTCTGCAATATGAATGTCGCCGCTATCTGGTCGACATACTTATGACGCTCACTTCCCTTTATCCCTGCATCCATCATTGTATGATATGCAGATACTGTAGAGAGGCGTTCATCCTGCATAATTACCTCTAATGCTGTGCGTTTTTCAAGTATCCTTGCAAATTCTAATGACTTGTTGGCACGGTCACCAATACTGTTGTCCATATTCTTTGGAAATCCAAGTACAATCTTCTCTACTTCATATTCACTAATAAGCTGTTCAATTCTCGCGAGTGTTTTTCTTAGTTTATTTTCTGATTCCCTGCGTATTATTTCTACCCCCTGTGCTGTAAAACCCAGTGGGTCACTTATCGCAACGCCAACAGTTTTAGAGCCATAATCAAGGCCCATTATTCTCATGTACTTCCTCCGGTTAGTTTAATTTATTATCAATGTAGTACTTAATTGCTTCTTCTAAAAGTTCATCCCTCTCAACTTTCATGATAAGACTTCTCGCATTTTTATAACTTGTAATGTAAGTCGGGTCTCCTGACATAATATAACCAACTATCTGATTTACAGGATTGTAGCCTTTTTCCTTTAATGCCTCATATACCTGTTCAAATACATCAGCTACGCCAAGTGCAGGCTCCTGCTGAACTTTAAAATATTGTGTATTTCCTAAATCCATATTATTACCACGTCCTTTATGTTTATTTCCTCACAAACATCATACATACCTTAATAATAATATATCTGCTACAACATAGCAAGTGAAATTTCTGTATTTATTCTTTTTATAACTTTTACACATAACAGTTTATTGGCAAGATTTTTGTCACTTATTACTGCTATTTTTACATATTCTTTAGTATGTCCAACCCAGTACAATGTTCCATCAATTTCAACTTGTTCCTCAAAAAGAACTTCCACTTTTGTGTCTTGTATATTATCAATATACTTTTGTGAAAGTTCAGTAGCAATAAAAATTAATTCATGGCTTCTTAGATTCTTTACTTCACCACTAATCTGATGTGGCATCAAAGCTGCCTTTGTACCTTCCCTCTTAGAATATTTAAAAACATGAATTTCAAAAAATTCTGCTTTTGTGACAAATCTCTTTGTCTCTTCAAATTCTTCTGTAGTTTCTCCCGGAAAACCAACTATAATATCTGTAGTTATTGCAGGATTATCAAAATATTTTCTTAATATTCTACATTTATCAAGATATTCTTCAGTAGTATACTTTCTGTTCATGCGTTTGAGAACAGTATTGCATCCGCTTTGTAACGATAGATGAAAATGGGGGCATATTTTATTGCACTTTTTTAGTTCCCTTACAAATTCCTCTGTAATAATTCTTGGTTCAAGAGAACCTAATCGTATACGCATTATTCCATTAATGCTCTCTATTTTCTTAATTACATCTATTAGTGAAGTATCCTGCAAATCCAATCCATATGAGCTAAGATGTATTCCTGTCAGAACAATCTCCTGAAATCCCTGCCGGGCAAGATTGGTAACTTCTGAAATTATGTCCTCCATATGCCTGCTTCTTATCCTTCCACGCGCATAAGGAATAATACAATATGAACAAAACTGATTGCACCCATCCTGTATCTTAATATAAGCTCTGATATGTTCTGTTACCTCTTTAAGCTGCATCTCTTCATATTCGCCTGTATGATTAATATCTATAATGGTATTTTTAACATTTTTTTCCGATTCATACTCACTCAAAATCTCAACAATGTCTTTTTTCTTATTGTTTCCTATGACAATGTCAATCGCATCATCATTAGCTAATTTTTCTCCTGCTGCCTGCACATAACATCCGACTGCCACTACAATAGCATCAGGATTCTTATTCTTTGCCTTATGAAGCATCTGCCTTGATTTTCTATCCGCAATATTTGTAACAGTGCATGTATTTATAATATAAACATCTGCCTTTTCTTCAAAATTTACTATTTTATATCCTGCTGATTTTAACTTTTCTGTCATTACATCTGTTTCATATGCATTAACCTTACAGCCAAGATTATGAAGTGCTGCTTTTTTCATCAAAATTTCTCCGTTTCTTTAGCACAATTTGCAATTTTATGTAACCTACTGACGACTTTTTTGGATAGATTGTATATTGACTTTTCTGTTATCAAATTATAGTATAATAAATGTAAGAATTAGCAATAATACTAATTCTTGCCACAAAATATATAATGGAAATGAGGGATCATTATGAAAACAGTAACAATTAGTTTAAATTCAATCGACAAAGTAAAATCATTCGTAAATGATATTACTAAGTTCAACAGTGATTTCGATTTAGTTTCAGGTCGTTATGTAATCGACGCCAAATCTATTATGGGTATTTTCAGTCTGGATCTTTCAAAGCCAATTGAACTCAATATCCATACAGATGCTGAACTTGATGAAATCATGCCGGTTATTGACCAGTACTTAGTTTAATACGGTTATAACCACAACGGAAGTTTTTACTTCCATTTATCAAAGTCAATAACAAGGGACAAGTACTAATGTGCTTGCCCTTTTTTTCTATTCAACCCAGATTTGTTCTGTTGTTTCTACTGCAGTCTTCATTAATTCATCTATTTTTTCTTCCAATTTTCTTTCAGATGATTTTATTATATTGATGTTTGGCTTTGTTACCGGATGCTTTGCTACAAATATGGTACAACAATCCTCATATGGAAGTATCGATGTTTCATATGTGCCGATTTTTTGAGATATATCAATTATATCCTGTTTGTCAAAAGCTATTACCGGTCTGAATACAGGCATGGTACATACCTCATTTGTGGCTGCAAGACTCTGCATAGTCTGACTGGCAACCTGCCCAATGCTTTCTCCCGTAATCAGTCCAAGACTTCCGGACTCTCTGGCAAAATGTTCTGCAATTCTCATCATATATCTTCTCATAATTATTGTGAGCTCGTCATGAGGACATTTTTCATATATATATAATTGTATATCAGTAAAATTAACTATATATAAATTAATTGGTCCCGAATATTTCGCCACCTGTTTTGCCAAATCAATAACTTTTTGTTTTGCTCTCTCACTTGTATATGGAGGTGCATGGAAATAAACTGCATCTATCTTAACACCACGTTTAGCAGTCATATATCCTGCAACCGGGCTGTCAATACCACCTGATAAAAGCAGCATAGCCTTGCCCGAAGTACCTACAGGCATTCCACCAGGTCCAGGAATAATTTCTGAATAAATATTTATATGATTTCTTATTTCAATATTTAATAATATCTGTGGATTATGGACATCAACACTCATATCCGGATATGCATCCAGAATACGTCCTCCTATTTCCATATTAATTTCCATTGAATTGAGCGGATAATTCTTTCTTGCACGTCTGGCATTAACTTTAAATGTCTGATTCTTTTGTGGATACATTTTACCTATATAATCTATTACTATGTCTGAAAGCTTTTCAAATCCTTCATCATCCACCTGAATCATTGGACATATTCCGACAATTCCAAAAACACGCTGCAATGCTTCTATTGTTTCTTCATAATCATATTCTCCCAAAACATTTACATAAATTCTGCCGGATTCTTTGTGTACATCGAACTCTCCCTCTATTTTTTTTAATGCATTCCTAATCTGCTTAACCAATGCATCTTCAAATATATATCTGTTTTTACCTTTTATTCCTATTTCTGCATACTTAATTAAAAATGCCTTAAACATATTCTCTCCATTCCTATCTTCTAGTATATAATTTGGTTTACATAATTTAACGTCTCACATATAGTCTCAGTTTTCCTATAACAGTGTTCAAACACTCAATACAATAATCAAGTTCTTCCTTAGTTGTATAATCACTAAAACTGAATCTTACAGTCGAATCCAAAAGCTCTTTCTTTATATTCATTGCCTGTAATGTTGCACTTACCATAGGTTTATTAGATGCACATGCTGAACCTGCGGATATATATACCCCCATATCCTCTAATGCATGCAACAGAACTTCACTCCTTATTCCTTCAAAACTCACACTGACTATATGAGGAGCACTATCTTCACCCTTTAGGCTGTTAACAATCGCCCCTTGAATTTTCATTACTTCATCAATAAAATAATCCTTCAAACTATAAAGATTATCCATCTTTGGAGTCAAATCCGTGTACATTACCCGTGCAGCTTCTCCCAGCCCTGCAATTCCCGGTACATTTTCAGTTCCTGAACGCATTCCTTTTTGTTGGCCTCCCCCAAGTATAAGTGGCTTTACTTTGACTTTATCTCGCATAAACAAAAAGCCTATGCCTTTAGGTCCGTGAATTTTGTGACCACTTACGGAGAGCAGGTCTATTCCCATACGTTTAGGATAAATATTATACTTGCCAAATGCCTGAATTGCATCAACATGAAAAAGTATATTAGTATCCAATTCCTTTTCTTTTTGCTTGATTATACCTGAAATTGCTTCTATTGGCTGAACCGAGCCGACCTCATTGTTGACATACATAATTGATACAAGAATTGTATCTTTGCATATTGACTTCTCCAACACATCCGGTATTAGTACCCCTGTAGAATCTACCGGCAGATATGTTACTCTAAAGCCCTGTTCCTCCAAATACTTCATAGGATTGCTTACTGAGGCATGTTCAATAGAAGTTGTAATAATATGATTACCATTCCTGCGATTTGCCATAGCCGCCCCGATTATAGCCCAGTTATTAGACTCTGTTCCACCGGATGTAAAATAAATTTCCTTTTCCTGTACTTTTAAAATTCCTGCTAATATTTCTT
>JBJEMK010000106.1:0-2869 GCA_051879635.1 Eubacterium sp. | reverse complement strand
ACAGTATTGATGATACTTGATGGATATGGATTAAATGAAAAGACAGAAGGCAACTGTGTTGCCATGGCTGATACACCTGTAATGGATAAGTTAATGAAAGAGTGTCCATTTGTAAAGGGATATGCGAGTGGCATGGCAGTTGGACTTCCTGATGGACAGATGGGAAACTCAGAAGTAGGACATCTTAATATGGGCGCAGGAAGAATTGTATATCAGGAGCTCACCAGAATTACAAAAGAAATTCAGGATGGAACTTTTTTTGAGAATGAAGAGCTTGTAAAAGCAATGGAAAACTGCAAGAAGAATAATAGTGCTCTGCATTTATTTGGGCTTCTTTCCGATGGTGGTGTTCATAGTCATAATACGCACATATACGGAGCCATTGAAATGGCTAAAAGATTTGGTCTTGAAAAGGTATATGTACATGCCTTTCTTGACGGACGTGATACACCTCCTTCATCAGCAGCAGAATATATGCAGCAGCTTGTTGATAAGATGTCAGAAATAGGAGTCGGTAAAGTAGCGACAATTTCAGGACGTTATTATGCAATGGACAGGGATAACAACTGGGATAGAGTTGTTAAGGCATATGATGCAATTACTAAGGGAATTGGTGTTGAAGAAACAGATGCTGTTAAAGCTATTGAGAAATCTTATGACAATAAAGTTCTGGACGAGTTTATGTTGCCAACGGTAATTATGGAAAATGGAGCACCAACAGGAATGGTTAAGGATAATGATTCGGTTATTTTCTGTAATTTCAGACCGGACCGCGCAAGACAGATTACAAGAGCTTTTTGTTCAGATGATTTTACGGGATTTGACAGAAGTAAAAGACTTGATATTGTTTTCGTATGTTTCACAGAATATGATGTAACAATTCCAAACAAATTAATAGCTTTTAAGAAAGTTGAAATAACAAATACCTTTGGGGAATATCTTGCGGCACACAATATGACGCAGGCTCGTATTGCAGAAACCGAAAAATATGCACATGTAACATTTTTCTTTAATGGAGGTGTTGAGACTCCAAATCCGGGAGAAGACAGAATACTTGTTAATTCTCCTAAGGATGTAGCAACATATGATTTAAAGCCGGAAATGAGTGCATATCAGGTTTGTGACAAATTGGTAGAAGCCATAAAATCACAGAAATATGATGTTATTATAGTCAATTTTGCAAATCCTGATATGGTGGGTCATACAGGAGTGATAGAGGCCGGAATTGCTGCAGTTGAGGCAGTAGATAAGTGTGTTGGCAGAGCAGTTGATGCAATAAAGGAAACTGATGGACAGATGTTTATATGCGCTGACCACGGAAATGCAGAAATGCTTGTTGATTATGAAACAGGCGAAGCATTTACAGCTCATACAACTAATCCGGTTCCATTTATTTTGGTCAATGCAGATTCTTCATATTCATTAAGAGAAGGCGGATGCCTGGCTGATATAGTACCGACATTAATTGAAATGATGGGTATGGAGCAACCAAAGGAAATGACAGGAAAATCACTCATTGTAAAGTAGTAACAGTACTAGTGAGGAATTATGAATAAACGAAAATTAGAGGTTACACTTGTTTTAACAGCTTTGGTTATGGGCATTATAATTGTTGCAATGGAACCTTCATTAAAAAAGGGAAAAAACATACCTGAAAATGAAACCATAGATTTATTAGAAACGACTACGGACAATGAAGACATACAAACGCCAGAGGAAAGTACTACTGCCCAGGAGCGAAGTGAAGTATCATTAGTTGCAGTGGGCGATAATCTTATACATGATAATGTTATAAAGTGTGGTTTACAAGATGATGGAAGCTACAATTATGATGAGCTGTTTGAAGTGTTAAAAGATGAATTCCAAAGTGCAGATTTAGCCGTAATAAATCAGGAAACTATTTTGGGCGGAGACGAATATGACTATGCCGGATATCCTAATTTTAATACTCCTGATGAAATGGGTGATGCCATTATAGATGCAGGATTTGATATAGTTTTACAGGCATCAAATCATGCTCTTGATGTTGGAACAGGAGGCATACGTCACTGTATTTCTTACTGGAAGTCACGTTCAGATGAGATTACAATGCTGGGGCTCAATGAATCTTATGATGAGCAAAATACCATAAAAACCATTGAGAGAAATGGTATTACATTTGCAGTACTTAATTACACATATGGTTTAAATGGTTATTATCTGCCTGAAGATGAGTCGTATCTTGTAAATATTATTGATGATAATAAGGTAATATCTGATATAGAGAAGGCTGAAGAGATAGCTGATTTTACTATTGTTTTTCCTCATTGGGGAACGGAGTATTCATTTACCTCTGACATCAGTCAGACCAGTCTTGCCATGGAGATGACACAAGCAGGTGCTGACCTTATAATTGGCACCCACCCACATGTTTTGGAGCCTATTGAATGGATAGAATCAGAAAATGGTAATAAGGCTCTGTGTTATTATTCATTAGGAAACTATACATCAGGACAGGATGCAACACCACGTATACTTGGTGGAATGGCAAAGGTTACAATTGTAAAAGATAATGACAATATTTATATTGATGATGCAGGAATAGTTCCGGTTATAACACATTATATCTGGGGCGAAAACCGTATAAATCAGACGTATAAATTGTCAGAATATACAGAAGAACTGGCATTACAGCACAGCCTGAGATATTACGACAGTACATTTTCAATAGACTATCTTAAAGAACTTGCAGAGGATATTGTGGGTGACTGGATTGTAGATTAGCAGTATAAAAGTAAAATATATGCAAATAATAAGGACACTTGAAAAAGTGTTCTTTTTTTATTATATAGGAAATTCCTCTGAATTTCCTATATAATAAAAATACTCC
>JBJEMK010000105.1:0-11639 GCA_051879635.1 Eubacterium sp. | reverse complement strand
ACTTGCACAGCTAATAGAGGAAAATAAAGAAAAACTAGAAAAATCGAAGTCTTTACTTGCCAAGGCAGAAAAGCGCGCTCAGAAGCTGGAACAACAACTTGAAGCGGAAAAAGAAGCAGAGCGCCTTGCACAGGAAAAAGCCATAATGGAGAAATTAAAAGCAGAGGAAGAGGCTTCAAAAGCTGCAGAAGAGGCCTCCAAAATGGCAGAAAAAGAGACCACTGCTCAGGAAACTGAATCTACAACACAGCAAGAAACTACAGATTATGATTCGATTAGTGATGATTCTACCGGATATGATAAAGAAATAAGTGCGTCGGATTTGGAAATGTTAGCGGCAATAGTTGAATGTGAAGCGGGCAATGAAATATACAAAGGAAAACTTGCTGTGGCAAGTGTGATAATAAATCGTGTTAATAGTTCGTATTTTCCAAATTCCATTGCAGGTGTCATATACCAGTCCGGGCAGTTTTCTCCGGTAAGCAGCGGAAGATTTGCAATAGTACTTGCCCGTGGAGCAGATGCTTCATGTGTACAGGCGGCAAGCGAAGTTTTAAATGGCAATATAATAACAGATGCCTTATTTTTCAGGAGTGTTTCAGGGGTATCAGATGATGTAAACGGCACCATTATTGGTAATCATATTTTTTATAAATCATATTGGGATTAATAATAATCATAATAATTGCATTTTTGCTTCTTTTTAATCATAAGATAGATTATCTTATGTTGGGAGGTAGAAATGAACGAAAAAAGTATAGCAGTACTGGATAATTATGATTTTGACGTAACAAGGACGAGCCGTGCAAGAGGGGCAATATTGTGTGATACTAATAAAGGGCCTATGCTGCTCAAGGAATGTTCGGAGACGCTCGGGAGAATTGTATTTGAAGAAAGTATTCTTAATTATATAGCAGAATTTTCTCTGGAAGCAGACTGTATTGTCCGCAATAAGGAAAATGAACTTATAAGTAACGATATAGATGGTAACAAGTACATTGTGAAAAAATGGTTTATTGGCAGGGAATGTGATGTTTCTAAAAAGGAAGACATAAGTAAAGGAGCGGCACAACTTGCCAGACTTCATAATGTAATATGTAAAGTTCCTTTTGGAAGGGAAGGATTGCATAAGGATTTAACTGATGTAAATCTGGTAGAGGTTTATGAAAAACATAACAGGGAATTAAAACGAATTCGTACATTTATGAGAAATATAGGGCGCAAGACGGAATTCGAATTAAATGTACTTAATTGCTATGAAAAATTCCATGACCGGGCAGTTGATGCAACTAACAGGCTGCGAGAATCTAATTATGATAAAATGCTACAGGATTCTGTGAATGATTATGATATAGTTCACGGAAACTATAACTATCATAATATTGTATTGGGTGAACACGGAATTGCAGTTACAAATTTTGATCGTGCCTGCATTAACATACAGATTACAGATTTGTATACATACCTTAGAAAAGTTATGGAAAAACGGGATTGGGATATTACAATAGGAGATAAAATAATAAATGAATATTCGGCAATAAGACCTATTAGTAAAGAAGAATTTGATGTGTTATACATTATGCTCCTTTATCCTGAAAAGTTTTGGAAGATTGTTAATAATTATTTTAATACAAATAAAGCATGGGTTTCATCAAGAAATATGGAAAAATTAAATCTTATATGCTGTCAGAATGAGCGTAAAGAAGAGTTCTTGCAAAAAATCTTTTAATACTATTTATTTTTGCGTCGAAATAAGTTATAATATAGCGTGAAAAATTTTGAATGAAGTTTTTAACCAGGAGGCCTTTATAAAATGAATTATAAAGATTTATACAAAGAATGGCTTCAAAACCCTTATTTTGATGAAAATACAAAAGAAGAACTAAAAGCCATTGCTAATGATGAGAAGGAAATAGAGGAGAGATTTTACAAAGATCTTGAATTTGGAACAGCAGGTCTTAGAGGTATTATTGGTGCAGGTGTAAACCGCATGAATATTTATACAGTAAGAAAGGCAACTCAGGGACTTGCTAATTATATTATCAGGCTTGGAAGAAATAATAGTGGAGTTGCAATTGCATTTGATTCCAGAAGAATGTCACCTGAATTTGCTGATGAAGCGGCACTTTGTCTTGCAGCTAATGGTATAAAAGCATATGTGTTTGAGTCTTTAAGACCAACACCTGAGCTTTCCTTTGCAGTTAGGGAGTTAAACTGTGTTGCAGGTATTAATATAACAGCAAGTCATAATCCACCTGAATATAATGGTTATAAAGTATACTGGGAGGATGGAGCACAGATAACACCTCCTCACGATACCGGAATTATGTCAGAAGTGAAGTCAGTGACAGATTATTCCACATGTAAGACAATGGATAAACAGATTGCAATAGAGAAAGGCCTTTATGAAACTATTGGAAGTACAATTGATGATTCTTATATTGCTCAATTGAAGAAGCAGGTAAAGAATCAGGAAGCCATTGATAAATATCAGAAAGAATTGAAGATTGTATATACACCACTTCATGGAACAGGAAATATTCCTGCAAGAAGAGTGCTTAAGGAACTTGGATTTGAAAATGTATATGTAGTACCTGAACAGGAACTTCCTGATGGCGAATTTCCAACAGTAAGTTATCCTAATCCAGAGGCATCTGAAGCATTTACATTGGCATTAAAGCTTGCAAAGGAAAAGGATGCAGAACTTGTTCTTGCAACCGATCCTGATGCTGACAGACTTGGTGTTTATGTAAAGGACTCAAAAACAGGTGAGTACCATACATTAACCGGCAATATGTCAGGATGCCTGCTTGCAAATTATGAAATAGAACAAATGAAAGAAAAAACAGGACTTCCAAAAGACGGAGCTCTTATTAAAACAATAGTTACAACTAATATGGCAGATGCCATTGCAAAATATTTTAATATTGAGCTGATAGAAGTATTAACCGGATTTAAGTATATTGGGCAGCAGATATTGGGATTTGAACAAAAGGGCACAGGAACATATCTTTTTGGTTTTGAGGAAAGTTATGGATGTCTGATAGGTACCCATGCCAGAGATAAGGATGCAATAGTTGCAACAATGGCACTATGCGAGGCTGCTGCATATTATAAAGGGCAAGGTAAAACATTGTGGGATGCAATGATTGATATGTATGAAAGATATGGATACTATAAAGATGGCATTCAGTCGCTTACACTTGCCGGCAAAGAAGGTCTTGCAAAAATCAAAGATATATTAGAAGCACTCCGAAAGAACCCACCTGCACAGATTGGCGATTATAAAGTTACTGCCGCAAGAGATTATGAAGCAGAAACAATTAAAAATCTGATAACCGGAGAAGTTACAGGGACGGGACTTCCTGTATCTAATGTTTTGTATTATGAACTTGAAGATGATGCATGGGTATGTGTAAGACCATCAGGTACAGAGCCAAAGATTAAGTTCTATTATGGAATAAAAGGAGTATCCTTAGATGACGCTGATAAAAAGTCAGATAAACTTGGTGAAGCTGTAATGGAGCTTGTTAATAGTATGATGTAGCAGGTAGCATACATTTTATGAATAAGATTATATGCACCATAATATATTTTTATAAAGAATATATTATGGTGCTTTTTATGTGCAAAAAAATATTGCTTATATTATTAGTTACAGTTATTATAGCAGCCGCATTTGCAAGTGGCGGGTGTACAATGGAAAATCTGAGTGATAAGAAACTAAAAGATTTGGAATTTACAGTACTTGCAGATGAGAATGTTCCAAAGGAGTTATTAGAAGCGATAGAACAAAAGAAAAGCGAAGTATTTAATATGACATTTTCTGATAAGGAAAGTACATACATAGTAGTTGGTTATGGAAGTCAGCCAACCGGAGGATATACTATAGTAGTAGATGAACTTTATGAGACAAAAAATAGTATATGCCTTAAAACTACTTTTAATGGACCGCCTAAAACAGAGCAGGTAAGCAATCTGGAATCATGTCCATATATGGTTATTAAAATAGAATATAATGAAAAGCCGGTAGTATATGAGTAATGTGTTTTTGGACATAAAAGAGTAGTGTTGTTCATAAAATGAAATATATTTTGAGGGGAGCAGGATATGGAATTAATAAAAAAAGAAGTAAAAATGCGCAAAGTAGATGAAGAAATAGAGAGTCAGTTTACATTAGATGATGATTATACCGTTCCGGATACAAAACCTCCGGTAGGAAGAATACTTAGGGAAAACGGTAGTGTAAAAGTTGACCAGATGCGTGTTAACAACGGAAGCGTAAAAGCAGACGGACATCTGGAATTTGCAGTATTATATTCTTCTCCGGGGGAAACAATGGCGTACAGTCTTGCAGGAATGATACCATTTAGCGAAACATTTAATATGGCAGAAGTTAAAGAAGGAGATATGGTTGATATAGAACTTGAAGTAGAGGATTTGAGAATAGAAGCCATAAATCCTTTTAAGCTTAATGTGCGAGCAGTAATTAAGGCTGAGCTTGAGTCTGACAGAAGCATAATGAGAGAGATAGCGGTAGAGGCTGCTGATACAGAACCAATAGATGTCATAACTCAAGAAATGGAAATAATAACCCGGGCAGTAAATCAAAGAGATGTTTTACGTATAAAAGATATGATAGAAATACCGGCTTCTAAACCGGGAATTTACCGGATAATATGGAGCGATAAATGGCTTAAAAATATCTCTACAAAAGTGTATGATGGTTCAGTGGAAGTCAGTGGTGAAATAGCAGTGTTTGTTTTGTATGCACCTGAAGAGGATAATGTTCCAATGCAATGGGCAAGCTTTATTGTTCCTTTTTCAGGGTCAGTAGAAGTCAAGGATGCAAGAGATGACATGATAGGAAATATTGATGTAAATATAGGTGGTTTTGACATAAATGCGGCATCTAATTCAGAGGGTGAACAGAAACAATTAGATATTGAAGCAGCGTTGGATTTAGATATTAATTTATATGAGGAAGAAGAAATGCAGCTTCTGGATGATGTTTATTCTCCATATAAGGAAATTGAAACCCAGACAGAGCAGGCTGATTTTGAGAAACTTCTTATAAAGAATTCTTCTAAAATAAAAGTAACCGGTAAAGTATCATGTGGACAGGATGATATACTGCAGGTAATTAATACAGAAGGTAAAGCAAAAATTTATGAAATAACACAGACAGATAATGGAGTGTTAGTAGAGGGTGCATTAATGGTTTCTATATTATATATGTCCTCTAATGATGCACAGCCTATTGGAGTGTGTCGAGGTGTTGTTCCAATAAGTCATGTAATAGAAGTTCCCGGATTGTCAGAAGACAGTATTTACAAATTAAAGCAGTATGTTGAACAGGTTTCAGCAAATGTTGTAAGTGGTGGGGAAGTAGAAATAAAGGCAAATATAATATTAGATATTATGGCATTTGACCGAATAAGAAAGGATGTAGTAACAGGTATTACGGAATCTATGCTTGATCCTGAAATAATACGTGCACTTCCGGCATTTGTATTTTATATAGTACAAAAGGGAGATTCATTATGGTCTATAGCAAAGAACAATTATACAACTGTTGAAAATTTAAAAAAGATAAATGAACTGACATCAGATCAGATAAAGCCGGGAGACAGACTGCTTATAGTAAAGCAGACTCCGGTAACGAGGCAGTCCGGCATGCAGTAAATGAAAATATACTTTTATATCTTGATAATATTTTTATCAGCCAGTATACTAATTTTGTATACAGTTAATATAATTTACAGGTAAGAACATATAATTGCACAATATGGAGAAGTAATGAAAGAGATACAGCTGAAAGCATATGGAAAAGTAAATATAGGATTAGATGTATTACGCCGGATGGAAAATGGTTATCATGAATTGAAAATGATAATGCAGACTGTTGGAATTTATGATGAAATAACCATTACAAAAATGCCGTGTAATAATGGTATAACTATAGAAAGTAATACAGGTCTTATTCCTACTGATGAGAACAATCTGGCATATAAAGCTGCGAGACTTTTGATGGATGAAGCCAATATACGTGATGGTGTAAACATTAAAATTATCAAAAATATCCCGATAGCTGCCGGTATGGCGGGGGGAAGCAGTGACTGTGCAGCAGTATTGCGAGGAATTAATGAAGTGTTCGGGCTGAATCTTTCAACAGACCAGCTTATGGAAAGAGGAGTAAAACTTGGAGCTGATGTGCCTTATTGCATTATTGGAGGCACAGCCTTGGCTGCGGGAATCGGGGAGAGACTTACCCACCTGCCTTCACCTCCGGAGTGCTATGTACTTGTTGCAAAACCGGACATATCTGTATCAACTAAATATGTATATGAAAATCTTCATGCAGATAAACTGAAACATCATCCTGACATTGATGGAATAATTACTGCAATTAATGAAAATGATTTATATGGAATGGCATCTTTAATGGAAAACGTACTAGAGACCGTAACTGAAAATAAGTATGGGATAATTACGGAAATAAAGAATGAAATGATGAAGTGTGGTGCAATAAAGTCATTAATGAGTGGAAGCGGACCTACGGTGTTTGGATTGTTTGATGATGAAGCTGTGGCTTTAGATGCATACACTCGGATAAAAAATAAAAATATGGCAGCCCAGATATTTTTAACTACCTGGGCTGGCACTATTTAAAAAATATCATTCAGGAAGGTCAGATATTTAAATTCATAAGATATTTCCTGAGAATAATTTTCAGAAGTATTATCATCAAGGATTTCTTTTGATGAATCGGGAACTACCGCGGTGGAAGCATCAATAAAGCATAGTGGCGGATATAATACACACCACCAGTTATGACCGCTTCCTGAGCCGATTTCTATTATATATGCTTCATAATATCCTTCAGGGAAGGTATAGTCACCATATGTTTTGTCAGGAAAGTATGAATAATCTATTGAAGTACTTATGTTATAATCATAACCATTGTCAAGAACAGTATTTTTGGCAATGGTTTTTATTGTATCATCATTAGTTTTTAAAAATTCGCGCATTTCATCTAAAGAATTAATATCTGTTGTGTTTTCATATATATATGAAACAACATTTTCTTTGACACACATTTTTAGTTCCTGATCAGCATCGGAATCACTATTAGCACGCACATGAAACCGTATTACTTTAGATGCAAGTGCGGCTTGTGCCGAAGCGGCATCGGCAAGATATGAAGGTGCTATAAATGTAAAATATACAGTACTAATCAGTAAAAGAGCAAAGGCACACATTAATATATGGTGCTCTTTCTTATGTAACATATAGAAATTTTTCATATTTACCTCTTATATAATTTTTTTATTGTATATCAATTATTTCCAGCTTTAATTCATTTATACAAAAGAGTTGAATTATTAGCTGATAAAGGGTAAAATGAAAAGCATAAGACATAAATTGCGCAGGGAATCTGCGAGAACAGAGGAATTATGTGTAATAAAAATGAATCACCAATAGGTGTGTTTGATTCAGGTGTCGGGGGGCTGACAGTAGCAAGAGAAATTATGCGCCAGCTTCCGGATGAAAAAATAGTTTATTTTGGTGATACCGCAAGAGTTCCATATGGCAGCAAGTCGAAGGACACCATACTTAAATATTCAAGACAGATTGTAAGGTTTTTAAGGACAAAGAATGTAAAGGCTATTGTAATTGCGTGTAATACTGCAAGTGCATTTGCTCTTGATGAGATAGAGAAAGAATTAGATATACCTGTTATAGGAGTTATAAAGCCGGGAGCAAAAGTTGCAGTAGAAAAAACCAATAATAAGAGAGTAGGGATTATTGGAACAGACGGAACTATACATTCAGATATGTATACAACATATATTCACAGCAAAGACCCTGACGTAACGGTAATGGGTAAAGCCTGTCCTTTATTTGTGCCATTAGTAGAGGAAGGAATGTTACATGATTCAGTAACAGATGAAATGGCAGAACGTTATCTGGACTGCCTTAAGAAAGAGAATATTGATACACTTATACTGGGATGTACACATTATCCACTTCTTAGAAGTACTGTTGCAAGAGTAATGGGGGAAGGTGTTAATCTCGTGAATCCTGCTTATGAAACTGCTATGGGATTGTCAGTCCTTTTAAAAGAACATAATTTACTGGCACCATCTGCAGATAGTGAAAATATATTTGATAATAAGTATCAGTTTTTTGTGAGTGATTCGGCGGATAAGTTTAAAAACTTTGCTAATTCCATACTTCCGTTTAAGATTAAAACTATAACTCAGATTAACATTGAAGAATATTAGGAGAACTATATGACAAAGGATGTTGTATTATCAATCAATGGCATACAGATGGCAGCAGAAGATGATGACACCATAGATGTTATAACACCTGGGAAATATTACAATAAGAATGGCATGCATTATGTAATATATGAAGAAGTTGATGAGGACACCTTAAAATCAACTCAGAATGTTATTAAAGTTGGTGAATACAGTATTGAAATAAAGAAAATAGGTTTTGTCAATTCCAGTCTGGTATTTGAAAGTGGGAGAGAAAATCTTTCCTGTTATGAGACTCCATATGGAGAATTAATGGTGGGAATACTGGCGAACGAAGTATTAGTTAAGGCTGAAGAGAATTTCATTGATGTTGATATAGATTATTCGTTAAAGATTAATGGAGAGTATGTTTCAGACTGCAAGATAAATATGAATATACGTGCTGTGTAATATAAATTATAAAACGATAGGCAGTAATCCTGAGGGAATCTGCCTATCGTTTTATATTGTGCTTATTTATCCTTTTTTGAAAAGAATTTTTTCAGCCCTTTTTTCTTTTGCTTTGGTTCATAAACAGGACCTCTGATACGTTTGGCTGCTGTTACATATATACCGCTTACAGTTGCTTTAATTTCCTGTTTAGGAAGTATCTGTGGATAAATCTTTTCATCACAGATTACAGTCATAACACGTGGACCGACTTTAACCTTGAGAACAGGAAGTTTTGCCCGTCTAAGATATTTTGGTGTCTGGTCTATAACCATCTTTGGAAGACCGGCATCTTTCATACGAACCCGTTTTTTATCTATTATAAACATATTCATAGTCTGTGCAGCAGAAGCTAATGCATTTTGCTGTTCAGCCTGTTTCTTTTCTAAGTGTTTACCAACAAAATATAATACTGTAAATAATACAATGGCAACAGCCAGAATAATTAATAAAACAATTTCCCAGGTTTTCAAAAATATTTCCTCCTCAAAATGTGCATTAAATGTATTCTAACATTACAGGTAATAAATGACAAGTTAAAAATAAGTTATTTGTTACCTGTACGTGAACTTTTATGTTTATTAAGTAATTCCTGAATTTTGTCTCTAGCATAAGCTCCAAGCATTTTCTTTTCATCTTTGTTCATTTTATCAGGATAAATCGGTTCACCAAAAGATACATAAACATGTTCTTTTGTGATACGTGGTATGTGTTCTTCAAAAATAGAGGCGGTTCCTGTCATAGCTACCGGAATAATCGGACAACCTGACTTTTCTGCTATTTTCATACTGCCTTCTTTAAATGGAAGCATAGTGTCAGTATCTGAGCGTGTTCCTTCAGGATAAATAAAGACTGAAAGCCCCTGCTTAATATAATCAATAGCCTTTAGTATAGTCTTTAGACCTTCACGTGGATTACTTCTGTCAAGAAATAATGCATCAATAAAATACATCCACAGATTTAAATAAGGAAATTTTTTCATTTGGTCCTTTGCAACAAAAGCAATGTTATCTGAAAAAAGACTATATATAATAAAAATGTCAAAATAGCTTCTGTGGTTTCCTACATATAAAACAGGTGTATTCTTTGGTATATTCTCAAATCCGTCAATAGTAAGAGTAGTGCCTGAAATAAACAGTATCCCCTTTAAGGCAATTCTAATATATCCCTGCGCAAAAGCATGTCTCGCTTTTTTGTTAAAGATATTCAGAATAAGTTCGACTAATAATAATGGTATACTTATAATAATTACAATTAAAACAAAAATACAGTTTAATATAAATCTGATCATTTACTGCCTCCAATAACTGAAAATGCATTTTATGAATATTAATTATATATGAAAATACAGATATTTACAAGAATATCAAAGGTTGATTTTAGAAAGAATGGAATATATAATAGGTTCTAAGTTTAAAACCAAGGAGAAAAAACAATGTCCAGAAACTTATCATTACTTACAGACCTGTATGAGTTAACTATGATGCAGGGTTATTACAAGAATAATAAAACGGAAACAGTTGTATTCGATGTTTTCTATAGAGATAATCCATGTGGCAATGGTTTTGCCATTGCATGCGGATTAGAACAGGTAATAGATTACATTAAGAATCTACAGTTCTCATATGATGATATTGATTATCTCAGACAATTAAATCTGTTTGATTCAGATTTTCTTAATTATCTGAGCTCATTTCATTTTACAGGAGATATATATGCTATTCCTGAGGGAACGGTTGTATTTCCCAAAGAACCGTTGGTAAAGGTTATTGCACCAATAATGGAGGCACAGCTTGTTGAGACGGCAATTCTTAACATAATTAATCACCAGAGTCTGATAGCAACTAAGTCACAAAGGGTTGTTTATGCAGCACAGGGAGATGGTGTAATGGAATTTGGACTTAGAAGAGCACAGGGACCGGATGCAGGAATTTATGGGGCCAGAGCAGCTGTTATTGCAGGATGCATAGGAACAAGTAATGTCCTTACAGGACAAATGTGTGATGTTAAAGTTTTGGGCACACATGCTCATAGCTGGATAATGAGTTTTCCTGATGAATATACAGCTTTTAAGAAATATTCAGAGTTATATCCTGATGCATGTATTCTTTTAGTAGATACTTATAATGTTCTAAAGTCAGGAGTTCCAAATGCAATAAGGGTATTTCAGGAAATGCGGGAACAGGGCATAGAACTTTCTTATTATGGAATAAGAATTGATAGTGGAGATCTTGCATATTTATCGAAAAAAGCAAGAAAGATGCTGGATGATGCAGGATTTGAGGATGCAATTATTTCTGCATCAAGTGATTTGGATGAGCACCTTATAGACAGTCTTAAGACTCAGGGGGCAGCAATTAATTCATGGGGCGTTGGTACGCATATGATAACTTCAAAGGACTGTCCTTCATTTGGTGGTGTATACAAACTTGCAGCCATAATGGATGAACAGACAGGAGAGTTTATTCCAAAGATAAAACTTTCAGAGAATACGGAAAAAATAACAAATCCCGGAAATAAGACAGTATTTAGAATATATGAAAAGGAAACCGGTAAAATTAAAGCAGATTTAATTTCACTCGCAGATGAACATTTTTCAGAGGATGAACCGTTAACTATTTTTGACCCTGTTGAAACATGGAAAAAAACATATCTTGACGCAGGAACATTTACAGTCAGAGAAATCCTGGTTCCAATATTTAAGGAAGGAATATGCGTTTATGATTCTCCCAAGGTAATGGATATACAGGCATATTGCAAGAAAGAATTAAATACTCTATGGGAGGAGACCAGGCGACTGGTAAATCCACATAAAGTATATGTGGATTTATCACAGAAGCTCTATGATATGAAGAAGGAGCTTCTGGACAATTATAATAATCT
>JBJEMK010000104.1:0-11722 GCA_051879635.1 Eubacterium sp. | reverse complement strand
GCGAGAGAGTTCGCAAGCGAACTCTTTGTTCTATCATAGGAAAGTTCTTTGAACTACCTATGATATAAAACGCTCCACTAAGGATATTTAATACAAAGGAAAGAGGATTTACACAGCATGGCAAAATTAGGCAAAGTAAAGAGAATTGTAATAAAGGTTGGGACATCAACTCTTACACACCATACAGGAAAAACGAATATTAGGAGAATGAAGAAACTAGTTGCAGTTATTTCTGATATTTCCAATGCAGGAATTGAAGTTGCTCTTGTTACATCAGGGGCAATTGGTGTTGGAGTAGGAAAAATAGGATTAAAGGAAAAACCGAAGGATACTGCCGGCAAGCAGGCTGCAGCAACGATAGGACAATGTGAACTTATGTTTATGTATGATAAAATGTTTGCAGAATATGGACATTCTATCGGACAATTACTGATTACCAAAGAGGATATCGAAAATACAGAATATAGGACAAATTTGATAAATACATTCAATTGCTTATTTGAGTATGGTGCCATTCCTATAATAAACGAGAATGATGCCATAGCAGTCGAAGAAATTGTATATGGTGATAATGATTGCCTTTCAGCAAATGTGGCAAAGTTAATTGAAGCAGAGGCTTTGATTATTTTGACAGATCAGGATGGACTTTATGATGATAATCCTTCAGTCAATGAAAATGCCAGTCTTATTTCTACAGTAGAGGATATTACGGATGAATTAATGAAAATAGCGGGTGGCCATGGCTCAAAATTCAGTACCGGAGGAATGGTAACAAAACTATCGGCTGCAAAGCTTGCAACTGAGGCAGGTATTAATACAATAGTATTAAATGGAAATGATCCGGAGAATGTATATAAAGTACTTGATGGCAGACAGATAGGAACATTTTTTGTGGCAAAGAAGCAATAACATAATACAAGGAGGTTACTATGACGGAACTGGAGCAGATGGGTATAAATGCTAAAAATGCAGAAAGGCTTTTAGCAGTTGCAGATACTAAAACTAAAGATAAGGCACTTACATATATAGCACAGGCACTTATAGATAATACTGAAGAGATAATAAGTGCCAATCGGAAGGATTTGACTAATGGTAAAAAAAATGGCCTTACAGATTCTCTTTTAGACAGGTTAAAGCTTGACAATACCAGAATTGAAGGTATGGCAGCCGGAGTAATGGATATAGTAAAACTTCCGGACCCAGTTGGAAGAAAACTCTCCGAAATCCACAGACCAAATGGCTTAAAAATAGAAAAGGTAAGTACACCTTTAGGAGTTATTGCAGTAATATTTGAAGCACGACCTAATGTAACATCAGATGCTGCTGCCTTATGCCTGAAATCCGGAAATGCAGTTATTTTAAGAGGAGGCAAAGAAGCTATTAATTCTAATACTGCAATTGCAGGTATAATGCGTAAGGCAGTAATTAAGAGTGGACTTCCGGAAGATATTATACAGCTTGTGACAGATACAACCAGAGAAAGCTCCAAGGAACTTATGAAAATGAATGAGTATATAGACATTCTTATTCCAAGGGGAGGAGCAGGTCTTATACAGGCAGTTGTAAAAAATTCGACGGTACCTGTTATAGAAACGGGAGTGGGCAATTGTCATATTTATATTGATAAGGATGCTGATTTGGAAAAGGCAGTATCTATTGTATTTAATGCAAAAACTCAAAGACCATCGGTATGCAATGCAGCAGAAAGTCTGCTGGTTCATTCTGCTGTTGCAGATAAAGTACTTGGCAGAATTAAGCAGGAACTTGATAAGAAAAATGTAATATTAAGAGGTGACGAAAAATCAAGAGCTATAGTTTCCGGTATTGAAGAGGCTTCTGAAGACGATTGGGGAAGGGAATATCTTGATTATATGATGTCGGTAAAAATTGTAGATTCAGTTAATGAAGCGATTTCACATATTTATAAATACGGAACAGGACATAGTGAGTGTATCATAACAGAAGACAGTAATACGGCAGATAAGTTTATGAATGAGATTGATGCAGCAGCAGTATATGTTAATGCAAGTACAAGATTTACCGATGGCGGGGAATTTGGATTTGGTGCAGAAATTGGCATATCGACTCAAAAACTTCATGCAAGAGGTCCTATCGGACTTCCGGAGTTACAGTCATTTAAGTACAGGATTTATGGAAATGGTCAGATAAGATAATATTATAAGAATTTCATATATATAAAAATCATCTTTACTTTTTATTAATAGTAAAGATGATTTTTATGTTAAAAATAATTTTATTTAAGAAGTCTGATACTTCCAATAAGTGGAACCGGTTTTTCCTCCTGGTTGATGGCAGCAACAAGCCCCATAATCCAGCATATTAAAATAAACACACTCCAAATCCAACCTACACATGGGATTATTGAAAATAAGCTGAAAAGAAAAATAACAAGTGCTTGATTTAAGTGGAATTTAGCTCCCTCATTATCTCCTGCAACAAATGCAACCAGCAGACCAACCCACGTGATATAAGCAATAATACTTGTAGTCCTTGAATCCATACGTTTCTCCTTTATTTATGTATTTATTAGTTCATAATACAAACTTTTATAGTTGAATTTTACTCTTTTTAAGTAATGGTGTCAATTATTTTATAAGCTTTATATCTCCAAGAATTGGAACAGATCTTTCTTCTTCATTAATTGCAGAAACTAATCCATATATTAAAGCAATAATTAGTGGTATTATAATTATTATATCTACAGATATTGAAAAGATATATCCTATGTAAGGAATCTTATTTAAAATGCCACTGACTATCCGTGCAAGAATAATACCAATGTTTATTACAAGGGACTGATTTAGATGAAATTTTGAATTATTAAAATCGCCTGCAAAAATAGAAATAAAAAATCCTATTATCGATAGATAGCATATAATATCAGTTGATTTTTTGTTCATTTTTAACCTCCTTTTTATATAATCAGAATTTTACTATTCACATCTCAAAGTGTCAATAGCAAACAATATTTAATGACGTTGCTAGGGTAATATGTGTGGTGAAAAATATTAATATGTGATAAAATATAAAAAATATTATGTGATAAATCACAGTAGCAATGCCAACATATCAGTATAATTAAAATTAATAAGGAGGGAGGATATAATGAAATACAATAAAATCAGTAATGAACTAAAGGAAAAAATAGAAAATGACATAAAGTTGGGATGGATAAACCCACATAAATTTAATGATGAAGATGTTATAAGAAGAAATAACAGCAGGGATAAAGCTAATCTGTGGAGAAGTGCATTTGTAAGGGATACAGAGAAAATATTACATCTCCCGGTATATAATCGTTATGCTGATAAGACGCAGGTTTTTTCATTTTATAATAATGATGATATAACAAGGAGAGCGTTGCATGTACAACTGGTATCAAGGATAGCAAGAAATATAGGAAGTGTTCTTGGATTAAATCTGGAACTGATAGAGGCAATAGCATTAGGGCATGATATAGGACATACACCATTCGGACATGCAGGAGAACGTTTTCTTAGTGCATTGTTGAATAATGAAACAGGAAGATATTTTAATCATAATGTACATAGTGTCAGGGTTCTGGATAAAATATACAAAACTAATATCAGTCTTCAGACATTGGATGGCATATTGTGTCACAATGGTGAATTTGAACAACAGGAATATATACCTGAGAAGTTAAATAATTTTCAACAGTTCGATAGTAAATATGAAATGTGTTACGCACATGGAAAGAATGCAGAAGAAGCAAAAACAGTAATAGATTCACTTGTTCCATCAACGCTTGAAGGATGTGTAGTAAGAATTTGTGATATGATAGCATATCTGGGAAAAGACAGACAGGATGCAATAAAGGCAAGAATACTTGAAGATGATTCGGGCTTTTCAGAAACTCCAATGGGTATGCGAAATGCAGAAATAATTAACAACCTAACAGTAGATATAATTGAAAATAGTTATGGCAAAGATTATATATTGATGAGTCAGGATGCATATGATTCATTAAAAATAATGAAAAAAGAAAATTATGAGAAAATCTATAAACTGGACGGAGTAAACAGTGAATATGAAAAATATATTAAACCTATGTTTGATGAAATGTACTATACATTAATTGAAGATTATTATAAAAATCATAATGAATCAATGCTTTATAAATATCATATACAGCACATAATTGACAGCAATAAATATACCCCGGAATGTAATTATATGGATGAGGAAATTAATCAGGTGGTAGTTGACTATATAGCAAGCATGACAGATGATTATTTTATTGCTCTATATGAAAAAATATTTGGAAAAGGGAGCAGCAAAATAAATTACAGGTCATACTTTGAACAATAAAATGTAATTAATCTCAAAATGTCAGAAATTAAATAAACTTGTATTATTAATAGAAAAATGTATAATGTAAAAGTATTTATGGGTTTGGGAGGTAATTATGGCTGATAATAAAAAGTCTAAAAAGCAGGGAGTATTAAGTGATGAAGAGATATATGACAGAGCAATAAAATTGGAACAATCAATTAAGTGTCTTTGCTTTGATAAACATAAGGCAGAAATATATGCAGCTGCAGCCGAAAAATTTGAGAAAATCGGTAATTATGAGGATGCAAAACAGCATATGGAAATATGCAGGAAGAAAGCTGCAGAGCATCAGGCAGCAGCTGAAAAGGAAGCCCAAAAAGAATTACTAAAAAATATAGAGAAGGAAGCAGAGAAGACAACTGCATCAACATCACCAAAAAAGATTGGTATCATTGTGACGCTATGTATTGTCATAATATTACTGGCAACAGTGATATGTTTTTTAAAATTCAAGTAAGAAACGAAACTCAACAATAGAGAGCATAAGCAATAATTCCCCTGCATACAATGTAAAAACGAGTATGTGCAGGGGTTTTTTATGCGGGAATATATAGAAGAGAGAGCAGTAGAGCTTGCTAATTATATTGTGGAGAATAGTGCTACAGTACGGCAGACTGCCGGTAAGTTTGGGATTAGCAAGAGTACAGTACATAAAGACGTTACAGACAGACTGCTGCTTATCAATCCTTCTCTGGCAATGAAAGCCAGAAAAGTATTGGATATTAACAAATCAGAAAGACACATAAGAGGCGGAATGGCAACAAAAGAGAAATATTTACATCAACATCAATAATAGTTAGAGGATGCCAAAATGGCATCCTCAATTAATTACGGGGGGACCTGACGGTATTAACCGTCAGGTTGAGTATGAAAAACTTAAGATTCGGTACTATAGGGTATACCGAATATAAACCATTAATGTATTACCTCGTTAAGTAATACATTAATAATATAAAAGTGTTATGTGACAGTTTTCTGAAAGCAAAATGAAAAAAATGTGACAAGTATGTAAAAAATAAAAAAAGTTTATGCATAATAAAATGTATCAAAAATTTCTTTGCATTTATATATAAAATGTATATAATATTAACTATGAAACAAGATAAGAATATAATAATTTGTTTTCAATGAAGAGAACCAGAAGGAGAAATTCATGACAGGAACAGACATTGGAATAGATCTTGGCACTGCAAGTATACTTGTATATATTAAAGGAAAAGGTGTCGTACTCAAGGAACCATCGGTAGTTGCTTTTGACCGGGATACTAACAGGATTAAAGCAATTGGTGAAGAAGCAAGGCTTATGATAGGAAGAACACCGGGAAACATTGTGGCAGTAAGGCCCCTTAAACAGGGTGTTATTTCGGACTATTCTGTAACTGAAAAGATGGTCAAGTATTTTATTCAGAAATCAATAGGTAAGCGTTCATATAAGAAACCACGTATTAGTGTATGTGTTCCAAGTGGCGCAACCGAAGTTGAAACAAAGGCAGTTGAAGATGCAACTTATCAGGCAGGTGCCAGAGAAGTAATGATTGTGGAGGAACCGATAGCAGCTGCCATTGGGGCAGGGATTGATATTAACAGACCTTGCGGAAACATGATTGTTGATATAGGAGGCGGAACTACAGATATTGCAGTTATTTCACTTGGAGGAACCGTTGAGAGTATGTCGATAAAGGTGGCCGGTGATGATTTTGACGAGGCAATAGTTCGTTATATGAGAAAAAAACACAACCTTTTAATAGGAGAAAGAACTGCAGAAGAAATCAAGATACAGATAGGTACATGTTTTAACAGACCAGAGATAAAAACAATGGAAGTCAGAGGACGTAATCTTGTTACGGGTCTTCCTAAAACAATAACAGTAACCTCAGAGGAAACAGAAGAGGCATTAAAAGAAATTACAGCGCAGGTAGTAGAGGCAATTCATAATGTACTCGAAAAAACACCTCCGGAACTAGCAGCTGACATTGCTAACAGAGGTATTGTAATGACGGGAGGAGGATGTCTGCTGCAGGGATTAGAAGAACTCATTGAATCCAAAACAGGTATTAATACGATGACAGCAGCAGATCCAATGACAGCTGTTGCTATTGGAACAGGAAGATATATTGAGTTTGTCAGCAACAAGACAAACAATATGAAGTTACAGACGCAATAACAGGAAATAACTGCCGCAATGATAAGTATCTATATTTATTATTGCGGCAATGCTATTTAAGGGATAAACGAGGAAGCACATAATGACAATATCAGGTTATGTAGAAAAGATATTATTTAAAAATGAAGATACAGGATATATGGTAATTGTCATTGCCGATGGGGATAAAGAAAAAACATGTACCGGACGCTTTGCATATTTGGAAGAGGGTGAGTATATAGAAGTATCCGGTGAGGAGATTATGCATCCTATTTATGGAAAACAAATATCCATGACATCATATGAAATTAAACATTCAACAGATGCAATATCAATCCAAAAGTATATAGGTTCCGGAGCGATAAAAGGAGTGGGAGAGGCTCTTGCCAAGAGGATTGTCGATAAATTTGGTGAAGACACATTTCATATAATTGAGCAGGAACCGGAGAGACTTTCGGAAGTAAAAGGAATAAGTGAAAGAAAGGCACGTGAAATTTCTGCCCAGGTCATGGAAAAAAGAGATGTGCGAGAGGCTATGATTTTTCTTCAGAATTATGGAATCAGTGCAGGGCTTGCGGTAAAGGTTTATAACGAGTATGGTGAAGATATATACAATATAATAAAAACAAATCCATATAGAATTGCTGATGACATAGCAGGAGTTGGGTTTAGAAGAGCTGATGACATAGCAAAACGTGTTGGAATTGCTGATAATTCTGATTTTCGTATTAAAAGTGGAATTATATATACACTTAACCAGGCGGCGAATGCAGGCCATACATATCTGCCAAAAGAATTACTCATAAAGCAGGTTTCACATTTATTAGAAATTGAGGATATTGTTTTTGATAAAGAAGGACAATTTAATATAGAGGCTCTTGATAATTTGATTAATGACCTGGCTTTGGAAAGTAAAATAGTAATAAAAGAAATAGATGGTATTTTGTGTATCTACTCATCGTTATATTATTATACGGAATTAGATACTGCAAGGATGCTGCATGACCTGAATGTGAGGACGGCTTTTGGTGACGAACGTTTACTTGATATAATAAAAGATATAGAAGAAAAAGAGGATATGCAGCTTGATGAACTGCAGCGACTGGCAGTTATGGAAGCAGTAAATAATGGACTACTGGTAATTACAGGCGGTCCGGGAACAGGAAAAACAACAACAATTAATGTTCTGATACGTTTATTTGAGGCAGCATCAATGTCAATAAGTCTGGCTGCACCTACAGGACGCGCAGCAAAAAGAATGACTGAGGCTACAGGATATGAAGCCCAGACAATACACAGGCTGCTTGAACTAAGCGGAGCACCTTCTGAAAATCGTGCTATTGCAAATTTTGAAAGAAATGAACGCAGACCATTAGAATCAGATATTATTATTATTGATGAGATGTCGATGGTTGATTTGTTTTTGATGCATTCACTGTTAAAGGCAATTATGCCGGGGACAAGACTTATTCTGGTTGGGGATGTGGACCAGCTTCCAAGTGTAGGCCCCGGAAGTGTGCTTAGGGACATAATAAAATCTAATTGTTTTAATGTAGTTATGCTTGTTAGAATTTTCAGGCAGGCGGGTGAAAGTGATATAGTAGTCAATGCCCATAAGATTAATAAGGGCGAGCAGGTTTTGTTAGATAATAATAGCAAAGATTTTTTATATATAAAAGGAAGCAGCATTGAATCAACACTTAATTCCACAGTGGCACTGGTAAAGGATAAACTTCCGGGGTATGTTAATGCTTCTTCGATGGATATACAGGTTCTTACGCCTATGAGGAAGGGAGAAATGGGCGTAGAAGGTTTAAATCAACGTTTGCAGGCTTCATTGAATCCTAAGTCAGATACTAAATATGAGATTAATAGGGACGGATGTGTTTTTCGTGAAGGCGATAAGGTAATGCAGATAAAAAATAATTACCAGCTGGAATGGGAGAGGCGCACAAAAAAAGGCCTTGCTGTTGACTATGGTATGGGAATATTTAATGGTGACACAGGTGTTATTACAAGAATAAATCTTACAACCAAAATGATGGAAGTTGAATTTGATGAGCACCGCTATGTAGTTTATTCGTTTAATCAGCTGGATGAATTGGAGCTTGCATATGCAGTTACTATTCACAAGTCTCAGGGAAGTGAGTATCCTGCTGTTGTTATCCCACTGTTAGGTGGACCTAAAATGCTTATGAACAGGAACCTTTTGTATACAGGAATTACGAGGGCAAAAACATGTGTATGTATAGTTGGAAGTGCTGCTACATTTAGAGAAATGATTGAAAACGAGAAGCAGTACAGAAGATATTCCGGTCTTAAAAATCAAATAGAAACTTATTATAAAGAAGATTAAAGTAATAATAAGTATATATAAAATACATTAATTGATAAGGGTAAGAATATAGTGTTGAAAGGGAATCTAAATATAAAATTTAAAAATTTGTATGAGAAAATTATTGGGATGATATATCCGGATATATGTCCTGTCTGTGGAGAGATTATAAAAGACAATGAAAAATTTATTCATCCATGGTGCCGTGAAAGTATAGTATTCGTACGTGACCCCAGATGTGGTAAATGTGGAGCTCCGATAGCGGATAATTGTAAATTGTTCTGTGAAGACTGCATGAAGCATGAACATTATTTCGATCGCGGAGTTGCAGTATTTGTTTATGGTGGAGAACTAAAAAAGTCAATTTTAAGATTCAAATATAAGAACGAACGAAGATTTGGTAAATATTACGCTGATGAAATGGCCATAGTTTATAGGAGACTCATAGATTCCTGGAATCCGGATGCAATAATTCCAATTCCCATACATAAAGAAAAGAGACGTCAGAGAGGATTTAATCAAACAGAAATTATTGCTAAGGAACTGGCACAGAGCCTGAATATATTTTATGATAAAACAAGCCTGATAAGAATAAAAAATACCCGGAAGCAAAAAGATTTGGGAATACTAGAAAGAAGAAGAAATCTGGAAAGTGCATTTGCTGTTGATGAAAAAGTAATTAATAAATATAATACGGTAATACTTATTGATGATATATACACTACAGGGGCGACAATGGATTCATGTGCAAAACTTTTAAAGGCAGCAGGAGTAGAGAAAGTATATTATATTTGTGTGAGTATAGGTGTAGGACGGTAATTTGGCAAAATATCACTATTCATTTTAAAAATTTGTTGACGAGTATTGATTCGTGTGCTATATTAGTATAGCGACGGAATAGTCTTTTTTTTATGTCCAAATTTATAATGGACGTAAAGTACGGGTAAATGGAGGTGGACATTCGTGAGAGTTAAGATTACATTAGCATGTACAGAATGCAAACAGCGTAACTATAATATGACAAAAGAAAAGAAGAATCATCCGGACAGAATGGAAACAAAGAAATATTGTAGATTCTGTAAAAAGCATACATTGCACAAAGAAACAAAATAATCAGCAGAAGTAAAGGAGAAGTTATGGCAACAGAAGAAAATGCAAAGACAGGCGTATTCAGGTCATTAAAAAACTGGTTCGCAGGGCTTAAGGCAGAATTCAAAAAAATTATATGGCCAGACAAACCATCCATTTGCAAGCAGACTATTGCAGTTGTAATTGTTACTGTAATTCTTGGAGCGCTGATTAAAGTCATTGATATGCTTGTCCAACTTGGACTGGAATATTTAATGTAGTTATTTTTTTGTAAAGGGTGATTATATGTCAGAGGCAAATTGGTATGTAGTTCATACTTATTCAGGGTATGAAAACAAAGTAAAAGCTAATATTGAAAAGACTATAGAAAATAGAAAACTGCAGGATCAGATACTTGAAGTGTCAGTTCCAATGCAGGATGTAGTTGAAATCAAAAATGGCGTACGTAAAGTATCTCAGAAGAAAATGTTTCCGGGATATGTTCTTATTAATATGATAATGAATGATGATACCTGGTATGTCGTAAGAAACACACGTGGTGTAACAGGTTTTGTAGGACCGGGCTCAAAACCGGTTCCACTCACTGACATGGAAATGCTTCCACTTGGAATAAAGGTTGAAAACCTTGTTATTGATTTCAAGGTTGGTGATACGGTATCTGTAGTCAATGGTGCCTGGGAAGGTACAGTTGGCATGATTAAAAGAATTGATGAAGGCAAACAGACTGTAACTATTAATGTTGATATGTTTGGCCGTGAAACACCTGTAGAGCTAAGCTTTACAGAGATTAAAAAAATGTGATTTATTAATCACATGCACAAAAGCAGTGACAGCTTAATGCTTTACTGATAGAAGAATGTTTGACGGTGAATCGTCAGACAGTGGGAGGGATTCCCGATAATACCACATTTAGGAGGTGCCACGATGGCAAAGAAAGTAGAAGGATACATCAAATTGCAAATCGAAGCTGGTAAAGCAACACCAGCACCACCAGTTGGTCCTGCACTTGGACAGCATGGTGTAAATATTGTTCAGTTCACAAAAGAGTTTAATGCAAGAACAGCTGATCAGCCAGGGATGATAATTCCTGTAATAATCACTGTATATGCTGATAAGAGCTTTAGTTTTGTTACTAAGACTCCACCGGCAGCAGTATTATTAAAGAAGGCTTGTAAGATTCAGTCAGGTTCAGCAGTACCAAACAAGACAAAGGTTGCTACAATCACAAGAGCAGAAGTTCAAAAGATTGCAGAACTTAAGATGCCGGATCTCAATGCAGCAGATATTGATGCCGCAATCAGTATGATAGCCGGAACAGCAAGAAGTATGGGCATCACAATGGTAGACTAATACTAAACTAATTGTAAATTGAAATAAGAAAAAAGTGGGAGGTTTATCCGCTATTACCACTAGGAGGTTTTGAATGAAAAGAGGAAAGAAATACGTAGAGGCAGCAAAGTCAATTGATAGAGCTACTCTTTATGACACAACAGAAGGAATTTCATTAGTTAAAAAATCAGCTGTTGCAAAATTTGATGAAACAATAGAATGTCACATCAGAACCGGTTGTGACGGACGTCATGCAGATCAGCAGATTCGTGGAGCAGTAGTATTGCCACACGGAACAGGTAAGAAAGTAAGAGTTCTTGTATTCGCAAAAGGTGACAAAGTTGCAGAAGCAGAAGCAGCAGGAGCAGATTTTGTCGGCGGAGAAGAATTAATTCCAAAGATTCAGAATGAAGGCTGGCTTGATTTTGACGTAGTAGTAGCTACACCTGATA
>JBJEMK010000103.1:0-11881 GCA_051879635.1 Eubacterium sp. | reverse complement strand
AGAAGTATAAAATATGGAAACTTGAACCACTTCCATTTATCCCGGATGAATTTAAATATGAGGTTATTCCCGGTGTAAAGAAGCAGTTTAACACTGTTAAAAAGCTTTTGAATAGAAAAGATGTTGAAGTCATATATGTATGTACTGACTCAGGGCGTGAAGGAGAATATATATATCGCCTTGTTGATGATGTGGCTAAAGTAGGGAATAAGATAAAAAAGAGAGTATGGATTGATTCTCAGACTGAAGAAGAAATATTACGTGGAATAAAGGAAGCAAAGGATTTAAGTGAGTATGATAATCTTGCTGCTTCTGCATATTTAAGAGCTAAGGAAGACTATCTTATGGGAATTAATTTTTCCAGACTGCTTACTCTTAAATACGGCAATGACATAGCCAGATATAATAATAAAAAATATATGTCAATATCCGTAGGACGTGTTATGACCTGTGTCTTAGGAATGGTAGTTAGAAGGGAAGAGGAAATACGGAACTTCAAAGAAACTCCGTTTTATCGTATTGTAAGCCAGATTTCTCACGATGGTATAGAGTTTTCTGCAGAATGGAAAGTAACAAAAAATTCAATATTCTATAACTCACCATTACTGTATAAAGAAAATGGTTTTAATAAAAGGGAGACAGCAGAGGAATTCGTTGAAATATTAAAGAGTAAGCAGCCTCTGAATTTTAAAGTATTATCTATAGACAAAAAAGATGAATATAGGAATGCACCACTATTATTTAATCTTGCCGAATTACAAAATGAATGTTCTAAAAGATTTAAAATAAGTCCTGCTCAGACATTAAATGTAGTACAAGGTTTGTATGAAAAAAAACTAGTGACATATCCAAGAACTGATGCCAGAGTGCTTTCAAGTGCAGTTGCAAAAGTAATACGAAACAATATATATGGGTTAAAAAAGTATGCTGTATTGTCAGAATTTGCAGATGAAGCACTTGCAAACGGTAAAAGCTATAATCTGGCAGAAACAAAATATGTAGATGATAAGAAAATAACAGACCATTATGCAATAATTCCTACAGGACAGGGCCTGAATGCACTATCATCACTTAATGAACTGGATAAAAATGTTTATGAACTTATTGCCAGAAGGTTTTTGAGCATTTTTATGCCTCCTGCTATATATAAAAAGATTTCAATATCAGGAACAATCACATATGATTCTGGTGAAGCACATACAGAGGAAGTATTCAATGCATCATTTAAGGTTACAGCTCAGGAAGGTTATCTAAAGGTTGCAGGTAAACCTCACGATAAAAAGGATGATTTAAATGATGAGTCAAAACTTGATACAAATTTCCTTGAGATATTGAATAGTATATCAAAAAATGATACAATAACAGTTAGTGATATCAACATAAAAGAGGGTAAAACTTCACCACCAAAGAGGTATACATCAGGTTCTATAATATTGGCTATGGAAAACGCAGGACAGCTTATAGAGGATGAAGAGTTAAGAGCACAGATAAAGGGCAGTGGTATAGGTACAAGTGCAACGAGAGCAGAAATCCTTAATAAGCTTTCTAAAATTGGATATATATCAATTAATAAGAAAACTCAATGCATATACACCACTAAGATTGGTGAGATGATATATATAGTGGTTTTGGCTTCCATAAAACAGCTGCTTAATCCTGAGTTAACAGCAAGCTGGGAGAAGGGACTGACATATGTGGCGGAAGGTACTATCACATCAGAAGAATATATGAAAAAACTTGAGTATTTTATAAGAAGTAAAACGGAAAAGGTTAAGAATATTAACAATGAACGTCAGTTACACGTATATTATGATAAGATTGCGCTTAACTACAAAACAAATAGCAGGAGGAATTCATAAATGTGTGGAATAGTAGGATATGTGGGTAGCAGGGACTGTACAGATGTATTGATAGATGCATTGTCAAAACTTGAATATAGAGGATATGATTCATCAGGAATTGCAGTGTTTGAAAACGGACAGATTGTTGTAGAAAAATCAAAAGGTCGCCTGAAGGACTTGAGTGATAAGATGTCAGCCGGACACAAACCATCAGGAAATTGTGGTATAGGGCATACCAGATGGGCGACGCATGGTGAACCATCAGATGTTAATTCGCATCCTCATGGAAACAAAAAAATATCAATTGTTCATAATGGAATTATTGAAAATTATAAAAAAATCAAAGAGTTTCTTATAAGTAAAGGCTATGTATTTGAAAGTCAGACAGATACAGAAACAGTTGCAAAATTATTAGATTATTATTATGACGGAGATCCAATAAATACTATTGCACAGGTAATACATGATATTGAAGGCTCATATGCACTTGGTATTGTATTCAGGGATTTTCCGGAAAAGATTTTTGCAGTTAGAAAAGACAGTCCTTTAATTATTGGTACAGGTAAAGGTGAAAATTTTATTGCATCAGATGTTCCCGCAATTTTAAAATACACCAGAGATTATTACCTGATTGAGCATGATGAAATTGCAGAGATAGATGCTAATACTGTAAAAATATGTGATATTCATAAAAATCCGATATCAAAGGAACTGCAAACTGCAACATGGGATATTGATGCGGCAGAAAAGGGTGGTTATGAGCACTTTATGCTTAAAGAAATTCATGAGCAGCCAATTGCAATAAAAACAACAGTTTCACCAAGAATTTCAAATGGTATGCCAAACCTTGATGAATGTGGACTGACATATGATATGCTTAAAGGTTTCAGAAGATTATTTGTTGTGGCATGTGGAACAGCAATGCACGCAGGACTTGTTGGCAAGTATATAATTGAAAAGCTGGCAAGGGTAGAAGTTACTGTTGATATTGCATCAGAGTTCAGATACAGGGATCCTATTATCACATCAGATGATTTGGTTATTCTCATTTCACAATCAGGTGAGACAGCAGACACATTGGCCGCTTTAAGGCTGGCAAAAGAAAGAGGCGCTAAAACTTTATCGGTTGTAAATGTAAAGGGCTCATCTATAGCAAGAGAATCGGATATGGTTATTTATACACATGCTGGTCCTGAAATATCAGTAGCATCAACTAAAGCATATTCAGTACAGCTTTCGGTAATGTATCTTATGGCGTTTGGGCTTGCTTATGCAAAGGGGACTATGTCAGAGGATAAGTGCAGAGAATATACTGAAATTTTACAGCAAATTCCGGATTATATAGAGAAAACGCTGGAATGCGAACAGGACTGTCAGAAAGTTGCATCTAAACTTGTTGGAGCAGAGAGTTTATTATATATAGGCAGAGGACTTGATTATGCTTTGAGTATGGAAGGCTCACTAAAATTAAAGGAAATTTCATATATTCATTCAGAATCATATGCTGCAGGTGAACTTAAGCATGGTACAATTTCATTGGTTACAGAGCAGATGCCTGTGATTGCTGTTGCAACACAGATGGATTTGTTTGATAAGACAGTAAGTAACATAAAGGAAGTTAAAGCTCGTGGAGCGAATACAGTTGTAATCTGTAACAGCGAAGTTTCTCTGGATGAGGATGTGGCGGATTATGTCGTGTGTGTTCCTGCAATTGAGGACGTTATGATGCCTATGCTTGCAGTAGTGCCATTACAGCTGATAGCTTATTATACATCAGTGTTAAAAGGTTGCGATGTAGATAAACCAAGAAATCTTGCGAAATCTGTAACAGTAGAATAGGAGCAGACATGATATTTATAAAAGATATGTATGATTTAGAACAGACAATAGCAAAGAGTTTATTTAATCCTGATAAATATCCGTGGGAGATTCTGCCTTATATTGGAGATTTTATAAGAGAACTAGGGCCTATGCTTCCAGAGGATGAATATGCAAGACTTGCAGATGACGTATGGGTTGCCAAAGATGCGGTAATATACGAAACAGCATATTTACACGGTCCGCTTATAATAGACCATGAAGCGGAAATAAGACAGAGTGCTTTTATAAGAGGAAATGCAATCGTAGGCAGAAACAGTGTTGTTGGAAATTCTACGGAGTTAAAGAATGTTATATTATTTAATAATGTTCAGGTTCCGCATTATAATTATGTAGGTGATTCTATTTTAGGATATCGTGCACATATGGGAGCCGGCTCCATTACATCTAATGTGAAATCAGATAAAACACTTGTAGGTGTTAAGACGTCGTTTGGGACAATTGATACGGGTTTAAAGAAATTTGGTGCAATGCTGGGTGATTATGTTGAAGTGGGATGCAATTCTGTGCTCAATCCGGGAACTGTAATAGGGCGCAACACAAATATTTATCCACTATCGTCTGTCAGAGGAATTGTACCTGCCAATTCTATATACAAAAATATGAGTGAAATAGTCGAAAAAAGGTAAAAAATATACAATTTTCATAAAAAGAAAAATGCTAGTGTTAAATCGTTGACAACACTAGCATTTTTATGCGATAATTTAAACATTTTTTGATACTGCGGTACTAGTATCAAAATATTGTTTTTAATTTCGCAATGAGTGGTATTTATGATAGGAGGAAAAATTTATGGAAACAAAAGCTTATTACAAGACAGAAGAAATTGGCGCTGGTAAAGTTGGTTTCTCAAAGACAAGAACAATTATTGAAACAGCATTTTACGGAAACAATGTAGTACCAGTTAATACATTAAAGGAAGCTTACAATCTTGCAAAAAATTCACCGGGAACAATAGTAACAGATATGCCTGTTTACAGAGGTGAAGAATTCGGCTTAGATGCGGATGCAAAGGTATTATTATTTAATGATGGTGCAGTAACAGGCCGTTATGCAGCAGCGCGTCGTATTAAAGGAGAGCCGGGCGTTGATGATGCAAAACTTGACAAGGTTGTTATGGATGCTATTTATAAAACACGTTTTACAAAGTTATATCATGCAACATGCTTTGTAGGACTTGATCCTGAATTTATGGTTAAGGCTCATCTTCTTATTCCGGAAGGTGAAGAAAACTTACTGTATAACTGGATGTTAAATTTCCAGTATATGTCAGATGAATATGTAAAGATGTACAAGAATTCAAAACCTGTTGGTGATGGAAAAGAACCTGATATTTACATTTTTTCAGACCCACAGTGGGAGCCAACAGAAAGTCCTGATGTTGACTATAGCTGCTTAAGTGATCCACTTACACTTTGTTACTTTGATACTGATGAAAACTGCGCAGCAATTCTTGGTATGAAGTATTTTGGAGAACATAAAAAAGGTACTCTTACAATGGCATGGGCTCTTGCTAACAGAAATGGTTATGCATCATGCCATGGAGGACAGAAGGAATATTTACTTCCTGATGGAACAAAATATGTTGCTTCAGTTTATGGACTTTCAGGCTCAGGTAAGTCAACACTTACACATGCTAAACATGGTGGCAAATATGAAATCAAAGTTCTTCATGATGATGCATTCATTATTAATACAGATACATGTGCTTCAGTTGCACTTGAACCAACATATTTCGATAAGACAGCAGATTATCCAACAGGATGTCCGGACAACAAGTATTTATTAACGGTTCAAAACTGTGGCGCTACAATGGATGAAGAAGGTAAAATCCAGTTAGTAACAGAGGATATCAGAAATGGTAACGGACGTGCCATTAAGTCAAAATTATGGTCACCAAACCGCGTTGACAAGATTGATGAACCAGTTAATGCAATTTTCTGGATTATGAAAGATCCTACAATTCCACCTGTAGTTAAACTTAAAGGTGCTTCACTTGCAGCAGTTATGGGCGCAACACTTGCTACAAAGACATCAACAGCTGAACGTGTTAAAGCAGGAACAGATATGAATGCATTAAGAATCGTTCCATATGCTAACCCTTTTAGAACATATCCATTAGTAAATGATTATGTTAAATTTAAAAAGTTAGTAGAAGAAAAGAACGTTGACTGTTACATTGTTAATACCGGTGATTTCATGGGCAAAAAGGTTAAACCTTCTGATACTCTTGGAATCTTAGAAGCAATTGTAGAAAAGAAAGCAGAGTTTAAACCATGGGGACCTCTTTCAGATATAGAAATTATGGCTTGGGAAGGCTTTGATGCAGACCTTAATGATGCAGACTATAAAGCACAGTTAAAGAGTGCAATGGAAAACAGAGTAAGTGCTATTGAAGGATTTGCTACAAACAAATCAGGATATGATAAACTTCCTGATGAAGCATTAGAAGCTGTAAAGAAAGTTATTGATGAATTAAAATAAAAATATTTTATAGTAATTAATTATAATAAACACTTGTAGTAACGCATATAATTGGTTATAATAAATTTATAAATAAGTATCCTGGGATGCACGATAACTCCTCGTAATTTTGAACCTACAATTTTTAAAAGGGATTCCTATATTTCTGTATTCGATGCCAGGCCTCTATATAGTGGAAGGCAGAGATGCAGGTGCGGTTGCCCACCTGGCTTTGCTAGGACTCAAAATGCAGGAAACGGCTTCTCGGGTAATATACTAAAGATAAAAGCAGCATTTTATATGCTGCTTTTATCTTTTTAGTTTGTTTATCTAGGTGACAATATGTTTGAAAAAGTTTTAATTTTTATATTGCTGATTTGTGTTGCAGTAAATGTGGTTTATAGTTATAAGATATTTGATAATACAGAAGAAAACAGCATACATGTTAATACCCGTATTTTTTATTCTTACGTACAATCTGATAAGTCCGCTAAATCACTACAATCCATTGAAGATTCTGATGAAATTGTTGGTATATTAATAACAGCAGATAATTCATCAATTTATCATGATAGTATTACCTTTTCTTCAGATAGCAGTATTTTCATAAATGATGAAAATCAGCAAACAGAAGAAGTAACTATAGAACAAAGTAATCAAAACTTTACAGCAGGTAAGATAAAAGTATATTCAGAAGATAAAATAGGAATATCGACTATTATAAGGAACGGTAAAACACCATATTATGATGGTTTTTTTAATTTATATCTGACAGATAACGGAATAGTAATAGTGAATAATATAGAGACTGAAAAATATCTGTATTCTGTAGTGTCAAGTGAATTGTCGGATGCATTTGAACTTGAAGCACTAAAAGCACAGGCAGTATGTGCAAGAAGTTATATTCTTTACCAGATGCAAAATCCTAAATATGTTGAATATAATGCATGTGTGGATGATACAACATCCTCTCAGGTTTATAATAATAAAGCTGCAACTGACAAATCAATACAGGCAGTACAGGAGACTGAAGGATGTGTGCTTGCTTATAATGATGAAATTATTAAGTCATATTATTACTCAACATCGTGTGGGTCAACTGCACCTGGTACAATATGGAATAATACAGATTATAATTATCTGACAAGTACAATTATTGGAAATACATCGGAAACTGTCTACGACCTTAAAAATGAAATGCAATTCAGGGAATTTATTGATACATATAAAGATGTCTATGATTGTGAGTATCCGTATTATAGGTGGAAGTGTAATCTTACACTTGAAGATGTTGAAGAGGCAGTAGAAAGTTATTTGGGATATGATATTGGTGCATTAAAGAAAATAGAAACAGGAAACAGACTGGATGGAGGAATTCTTGGAGGAATTGTTATATACGGAACAAAAAAAACAGTTCAGATAAGCGGACAATATTATATAAGGAATGCTCTTGTTAATAGTGTAGAAGTAGAGTTAAATGATGGTACAACAAGGACGCAGACTATGCTTCCAAGTGCATTTTTTTATATTGATGAAATATATGAGGATAGTGGTCTTTCAGGATATAGAATCACCGGTGGAGGTTACGGCCACGGATGTGGAATGTCACAAAATGCAGCAAATTCAATGGCATTAAAAGGTATGACATATAAAGAAATCCTTAGTTGTTTTTATGAGAAAGCAACAATACAAAAAATATATTAATTATCCTGGATAATATCTGTTTTTGAAGATTTAATATATACATTTAATTCTGCTCCGATAAATAAACTATACATACAGAAATAAATCCATAACATAAGAAAAATGAAAGCAGTCATACTACCATACATATACGTCATATTAGCAAAATTATCAACATAATATGAATATGCAAAAGAAAAAATCAACCAAAACGAGGAAGCAAATACTGCTCCCGGAAGATGATCTTTAAATGTATATTGTTTGTTTCGTACAATTTTATATATAAATACAAAAAATATGGTAAGAACTGCAAAAGATAATATTGGTCTTAATATTATAAAAAGCACGGCAGTATTAACCAGTATTGGAATATTGGCGGTTATTATTTTTAATATGCTATTGCCAAAAACTAAAATTATAAGAGTAAAAACCGTAATTATCACGAGTGCAATAGTGTAGAAAATAGAAAGAACTCTTATTAAAATAAAATTCCATTTTCCATCAGTATTATAAATACTGCTTAAACCTGTTATTATTGAGGCCATCCCTTTAGAGGCAGACCATATAACAGCTATTGCTGTAACAGAGATTACAGCAGCTGAAGAGTTAGTATATAATTCATTAATTATATTTTCGATTATATCTGTAGCGCTGGAAGGTAAAAATTTTACTATTAGATATATAACAGTGCTTTTTGAAATAGAAGTAAAGCTTATGGTGGATAATATAAGCATTATTAATGGAAATAATGAGAGCATAACAAAAAAAGCAGCCTGCGCCGCATAGGTACCGACATTATCCTCGGTCATGCCATCAATAAGACTCCATATATGTTTGAAAAGTTTTTTTATCATATGCATAATATCTTCTCCTAATAATATCATTATACCACCATCTTAAAATCATAACAAGATTTATAAAACTGCTATAACTATATATATGCAGCAGTTGACATAGAAATCCAACTATGTTAAAATTGGTGGCGATGAATAATTTTAAAGGCTGTGAAGGTGTAAGTAATAACTCATTTTCTTACAGAGAGAGAAAATTACCGGCTGAAAGTTTTCTTAAGTTCAAATGAATTGTGAATTTCCCACCTGAGCTTCATTCCCCAACATATTAATTATAATTAAGGAATGACGTTAATGTACGTTATGCATATAAGTGCTCGTAAATGAGAATTTGGGTGGTACCGCGGATACACTTCGTCCCTTTGTGGATGGAGTTTTTTTATATATAAAATTAAAAAAGGAGAAATGACAATGGAAGAAAAGTTACAGTCAATTCTTGAACAGGCATTAACAGGAATAAATGCTGCAGAAAATCTTAGTAAATTAAACGATATCAGGGTTGCTTATCTTGGTAAAAAGGGTGAATTGACGGAAGTTCTTAAAGGGATGAAGAATGTTGACCCTAAAGAACGTCCTATAGTAGGACAGATGGTTAATGAAACAAGAAATAAGATTGAAGAAGCATTGGAAAGTGCCAAAAAGACACTTGCGGCAAAAGAGAGAGAGGAGCAATTAAAATCTGAAGTTATAGATGTAACACTTCCTGCAAAGAAAAATAAAATAGGTCACAGACATCCTAACACAATTGCACTCGAAGAACTCGAAAGAATATTTGTGGGCATGGGCTATGAAGTAGTAGAAGGACCGGAAGTTGAATATGACTATTATAATTTTGAGGCTTTGAATATACCGGATAATCATCCGGCAAAAGATGAGCAGGATACATTTTATATTAATGATAAAATAGTATTAAGAACCCAGACTTCACCTGTACAGGTAAGAGTTATGGAGAAAGGAAAACTCCCTATCAGGGTTGTTGCACCGGGCAGAGTATTCCGCTCAGATGAAGTGGATGCAACTCATTCACCTTCATTTCATCAGGTGGAAGGACTGGTAATTGACAAGGGTATCACTTTTGCAGATTTAAAGGGTACATTGGAGCAATTTGCCAAAGAAATGTTTGGTGAAGATACAAAAGTAAAATTCAGACCACATCATTTTCCATTCACTGAGCCTAGCGCAGAAGTAGATGTTACATGTTTCAAATGTCATGGAAAAGGATGCAGAATGTGTAAAGGTGAAGGCTGGATTGAAATTTTAGGCTGTGGTATGGTTCATCCGAAAGTGTTGAAAATGTCCGGAATTGATCCGGATGAATATTCAGGATTTGCATTTGGAATCGGCTTAGAAAGAATAGCTTTACTTAAATATGAAATAGATGATATGAGATTGTTATATGAAAACGATGACCGTTTCTTAAAACAATTTTAGTGAAGGAGGAGAAATATTATGAACACACCATTATCTTGGATAAAGGCATATGTTCCGGAATTAGAGTGCACAGATCAGGAATATATGGATGCAATGACAATGTCTGGAACTAAAGTTGAATATTTTGAGAGACTGGATAAGGACTTAGAAAAAATTGTAGTAGGCAGAATCAATAAAGTTGAAAAACATCCGGATGCTGACAAACTTGTTGTATGTCAGGTTGACATTGGAAGCGAAATTATACAAATTGTTACAGGTGCACCAAATGTATTTGAAGGTGCTAAAGTTCCGGTTGTACTTGCAGGAGGAAGAGTTGCAGGTGGACATGACGGAAGCAGAACTGAAGGTGGTATAAAGATAAAACCGGGTAAGCTTCGTGGAATTCCATCAAATGGAATGATGTGCTCTATAGAAGAACTTGGTTCCAATACAGATATGTATCCAAAGGCACCTGAAAATGGCATATATATATTTGATGATGATGTTACCGTAGGAGCTGATGCTATAGAAGTGCTGGGGCTTAGAGAAACAGTGTTTGAATACGAGGTGACATCAAACCGAGTTGACTGCTTTGGAATTTTAGGTATTGCAAGAGAAGCTGCCGCTACATTTGGGAAACCATTCGTTCCTCCTGTAGTGCAGGTTAAGGAGTCAGGTGGAGATGTAAATGAATACATTTCTGTTGATGTTCAGGATGAAAAGCTTTGCCCACGTTATTGTGCAAGAGTTGTAAAAAATGTTAAGATAGCACCTTCGCCTGAATGGATGCAGAGAAGACTTGCTGCATGTGGCATAAGACCGATAAATAATCTTGTTGATATTACTAACTATGTAATGGAAGAATATGGACAGCCTATGCATGCTTATGATATGAGTACAATTGCGGGGAATAAAATTATTGTTCGACGTGCAGACAATGGAGAAAAATTTCAGACTTTGGATGAGCAGGAAAGAGAATTAGATGAAAATATACTTATGATATGTGATGCTGAAAAACCTGTTGGAATCGCAGGTATTATGGGCGGAGAAAATTCTAAAATCACAGATGAAGTTAAGGATATTTTATTTGAAGCTGCCTGCTTTGACGGTACCAATATAAGGCTATCTGCTAAAAGGCTGGGACTTAGAACTGATGCATCAGGCAAGTTTGAAAAAGGTCTGGATCCAAACAACTGCATGGATGCTATAAACCGCGCATGCCAGCTTATTGAAATGTTAGGAGCCGGGGAAGTTGTTTCAGGAGTTGTAGACGTATATAAAGAAGTAAAAGAACCAAAAGAAATAGAATTTAATCCTGAAAAAATAAATAAATTGCTTGGGACGGATATAAGCACTGAAAAAATGCTGGAATATCTAAGAAGGCTGGAAATAGTATATGATGAAGAAAATAATATGCTAAAGATTCCTACCTTTAGACAGGATTTAGAATGTCAGGCAGATATAGCAGAAGAAGTTGCAAGATTCTTTGGTTATACCAATATACCTACAACACTTCCAACAGGAGAGGCAACCACCGGAAAACTTTCATTCAAGATGCGTATTGAAAGTCTTGCAAGAGATGTGGCTGAATATTGTGGGTTTTCACAGGGAATGAATTATTCGTTTGAAAGTCCTAAAGTATTTGACAAACTATTAATACCGGCAGATTCTGATTTAAGAAAGACTGTTATAATTACTAATCCTTTGGGCGAGGATTTTAGCATTATGAGAACGTTATCGCTAAATGGTATGCTT
>JBJEMK010000102.1:0-2990 GCA_051879635.1 Eubacterium sp. | reverse complement strand
TTAGCATAACTTCCTCTCCGCGAGCTGCGCATCCTTAGCGGAGCGTTTTATATCACAGGGAAGTTCAAAGAACTTTCCTATGATATAAAATGAGGCCCACGCATCCTGTTATTATGATGCTAGGACCTCTTATCTTTATATGCTCTACTATTGTAATTAATATGCTTTTCCCCAATATACCATAGTTTTCGCCGGTTTACCACAACATACACATGTATCTGATAAATGCTCCTGTTCAAATGGCATACACCTGGAGGTAGCCGTTGTGTCCTCCTTAATCTTATCCTCACACTCCTGATTTCCACACCACATCGCTTTTACAAATCCCGGCTTATTACTGATTGCTTCCTTAAATTCTTCATATGTAACAGCTGTTGTTGTGTGATTATCACGATGTACTCTTGCTCTTTCCAGCATATCCTTCTGCATTGTCTGAAGAATCTCGCCTACTCTGACATCAATTTCATCAAGTGATACACATATTTTTTCACGCGTATCTCTTCTTACTACTATTGCCTGATTAGCCTCAATATCTTTTGGTCCTATTTCAATACGAAGAGGTATGCCTCTCATCTCCTGCTCAGAGAATTTCCATCCCGGACTCTTGTCTGAATCATCAACCTTTACCCTATATGCGCCAAGTCTTTCCTTAACTTCGGCTGCCTTATGCAATACACCTTCCTTATGCTGTGCAATAGGAATAATCATTACCTGTACTGGTGCAATCTTTGGTGGCAGAACTAATCCACTGTCATCACCATGTACCATAATAACAGCACCAATAAGCCTTGTTGTCATGCCCCAAGATGTCTGATGCACATACTGTAATTTATTATCTTTATCTGTATAAGTAATATCAAATGCTCTGGCAAATCCATCTCCAAAATTATGACTCGTTCCTGACTGAAGCGCCTTGCCGTCATGCATTAATGCTTCAATTGTATAAGTAGCTGTGGCCCCTGCAAACTTTTCTTTATCTGTTTTCCTTCCACGTATCATAGGTATGGCAAGACAGTCTTCGCAAAAATCTGCATATAAATTAAGCATCTGTATTGTACGTTCTTCTGCTTCTTCCTCCGTTGCATGCGCTGTATGTCCTTCCTGCCAGAGGAACTCTGTTGTTCTTAAAAACGGACGTGTTGTCTTCTCCCATCGGCATACTGAACACCATTGATTATAAAGTTTTGGAAGGTCTCTATATGAATGAACAATATGTGAATAAAGATCACAAAACAATGTTTCTGAAGTAGGTCTCACACACATACGCTCTGTAAGCTGATCATTACCTCCATGTGTCACCCATGCCACTTCAGGTGCAAATCCTTCAACATGTTCTTTCTCTTTTTGTAACAGGCTCTCAGGGATAAACATAGGCATGTATACATTTTCTACACCTGTTTCTTTAAACCTTTTGTCAAGCTCTGCCTGTATGTTTTCCCATATGGCATATCCATTAGGCCGTAAAACCATACATCCTTTTACACTTGAATATTCAATCAATTCAGCCTTTTTGACAACATCTGTATACCACTGTGCAAAATCTTCCTCCATAGAAGTAATTGCTTCTAGCAGCTTCTTATCCTTAGCCATTTTTTCCTCCTAAACAATGCAATCTTCTGCATAATAAATCATTCTAATTTTATTCTCGCATTGTGTTTTTGTCAACCCACTAACAACTTCTGCTATTATAATGAAAGCAATAGGCCCAAGTATCACGCCAAATAATCCAAATGCTTTATATCCCACATAAATACTTATAAGACTGATTAATGGAGATATTCCTGCATTCTTACCAATTAGCTTTGGTTCCAGCACCTCCCTTATAAGATAACATGCCCCAAATATTACCATTAAAACAATTCCATGTTTAATATTTCCACCGATTATAGTGACTATGGCCCATGGCAGTAATATTAATCCGCTTCCTATCATTGGAAGTGCATCCAGTAAACCTATAATTATACCTATTAATAAAGAATAGGGATTTTTAATTATACTAAGTCCAATAAAACATACCGCTGTTATTGCAAGCATTATTATAAGTTGTGCCCGTACATATGCCCTGAATACATGAGACAATTTTCCTGCCACCATATCATATTCCTTATGAAATATAAATGTACCAAGCCACTTTTTAATTGTCTTTTCATCTTTTATATACAGAAATGTTGCTATTATCATTATAATAAATGCTGCAATAAACTCAAAAACTGCTGTAACTATTGCCACTGAGTTTTCCATTATAGACGAAATTACTTTTTCTTTTCCGGCAGCAGCAAGTTCCCATAAATTTGTACTTATATATTCAAATATTTTTACTCTGTTTATTCCGGTATAAGATTCTATCTGTCTACATGTATCACTAATCAGACAATTCATTCCATACTCAAGATCCGGCCAGTTTGATATAAATGTTCTTATCTGCATAAGTAATTTGGTTATTATAAACCCTCCACCCAGAATTACCAGAAGTGTAAATGCAACTAAAACAATTGATGTAGCCGCAATAAGATGAAAATTGGCTTTATCACAAAGCCAGCTTATTGCAGGTTTTAATATTACAGCTATTATATATGCCAATATAAACGGGATTATCATTGGAAGTAGAAATCGTATTGATAGCCAGACTATAATTGTTATTAATATAATAGTCAGCAAAAATTTTATTTTTGGGTTTTTCAAAGTTCTTTCTCCCTATTTTTACTTTATATATAACATTTTAGCCTGATTGTTTTTATTCCATTCATTTTCGTTATATCTTTCATTTAGGAAAAAGAAATTATGTCAAAACAAATAGAAAACCCACCATGTCACGTATGTAGCAAAGCTACCTGGACTTGGTGGGTTCTGTTACTTATAATTTATTTTACTTTACCAGTATACTGATTATGACGAAAACAACATTTTATAAATATTTTTTGAGTATATCTGCCTTGTCTGTTGCCTCCCATGGAAGATTTAAATCTGCTCTTCCAAAATGTCCATATGCT
>JBJEMK010000101.1:0-12134 GCA_051879635.1 Eubacterium sp. | reverse complement strand
CATTGTAACAAAGACATCCTGCGTCAGCAAATATATTACATTAAAGTTATTGATATTTGCAATTATTGATGTAATAAGTGACGGACCTGTTACAAAAAGCATATATGGCATTGTGATTTTGGCAAACATCTGAAAACCGCTTGCCCCATCCATTCTGGCACTCTCATATAAGTCTTCAGGAATGTTCATAAGGATACCTGTTGACTGAAGCATCAGATACGGAACACCTACCCATATATTAATAAGTATTATCATTACCTTACACCATGTAGGGTTGGTAAGGAATGGTATATAGCTTAAACTGGAACTTACCAGTCCTATACTCTTCAAAAATGATGTTAATCCTATATCACTACATATCGTGTTAACTATACCTGCATCTGCAAAAAAGTTTCTTACAAGCAGTAATGATACAAACTGAGGAACTGCAATTGTTATAACAAAGCAGGTTCTCCAGAACTTTTTAAGCTTAGTCTTCTTGTTATTGATGAACATTGCCAGAAGAATACCACCAAAATATGTAGTAAATGTTGCCGTAAATGCCCATATAAGAGTCCAGCTTAATACTTTTCCAAATGAATAACCGAATGTAATAGTCATTGAGTTAGAAAACAGTTTCTGGAAATTAGATACACCAACCCATGTAAAAAGATTGGCAGGAGGCATATGTGTCTGGTCATAATTAGTGAATGCAACACAGATCATTACCAGCAATGGAACAATTGTAAATATCACTATACCTAAACAAGGAAGAAATAGCAGTGTAATATGAAACTTTTTATCTTTATATTCAGCAACATCCTCTTTGAAAGAATTAATATGTTTGCCGGCTTCTTCCAATTTCTGCAGTTTGAATGCACTAATAATATTTGCCATATAAAATGCAATCATTACCACTATTACTACTATACTTATCAGACCATATAATAAAATCTTAAACGAATGGTCATAATTATTTACTTCATTTTTTCCGGTAAGAACATTGAATGATGACTGCATCTGCACTGTTCCAAGAGTCGGAAACTTCTGAAGATATACGATTCCAAATGTAAATAAGAAGAAAAAGAATAGTGCTTCAATTACAGTAACAATAACTGCCTTCACGTATTGTTTTCTTTTAAAATATCCTGCGCCCATCCATAAAAGTGACAGTCTGGTAAATAAATCACCACCCCTTATGGCAATTGCAAAATTTTTAAAAAATAATCCAAGTGCTTTACCAATTGAAACAATACCTTTACCAATGGTAATTCCCATTTCTGCAAAATATCCGGGAATTGCTTTTAAAAATTTAATAAATTTATTTTCCATATTGTTGTTCCTTTAAATTTTATGTACATAACTAACATATATCATTATAAGTATCTATTGTATATATAATTGGAAATCAATACCATATTTTCCGTTTTATAAACAATCTACTTGCATGGATTACATGCAAGTAGATTGTTTGTTTTAATCTAAAGATTAAATTAAATTTGGCTATTTATTATTCTACAGCTGCTGTTATACCATCAACCATATTGTCAAGTAATGTCTGAATTTCTACATTGTCAGGATTATTCTGTGCAATAATTCCACCAAATGTTTCTGTAGGTGACCAGAAATTACCACCAACACGCTGAAGTGTAGCGAATTCTGCCTGTGCAGCTAAAGCTGCGATAGCAGGATTTGACTGAACTTCTTCTGATTCTGCTGCCTGTAAGTTAGATGGTCCAAGCAATCTCTTTTCAAATCTTGTAACCTGGCTTTCATAACTTGTTAACCATTCAGCAAGTACCATTGCCCAGCCTGCTTCAGCTGAATGCTTGTTAACACCGATTAACTTGCATCCTGTAAAGCTTGCCATCTGAACCTGATTTCCTGCAACTGTGTATGTAGGAAGCTTTGATGCAGCATAACTGTCTCCCCATGCCTTCTGTGCATTTTCTGAATTCCATGTACCACTAACACCTGCGATTATTGAGCCATCCTGAATACCTGTTACGAATTCAGCATCTCTTGCACTTAAGAAACCTTCGTTATTAGCGATTGCAAGCATTGCTTCTGCAACATCTGCACCTTTAATGTCTGTATCGGTTGCGTTCCAGTTACATGTTGTTGTTACGCCATCTTCTGCAAGTCCTACTTCTAAACCTGCGCCTGCGAAGAATGAATATGTATACCAGCCTTCTTCAAATGACATAGCAATTTTCTTGCCCTGTGCTGCTGCTACTTCCATCATAGTGTCAAGACTCTGAACGTCTTCTTCTGTGAAGTAATCACTATTATAGAACATGAAGTAGCCATTATCAGATGTCATAGGATATGCATATAATGTACCATTATCTGTAGCCGCATCAACTGATACTTCAACATTTTCTTCTTTAATCTTACTTACATCAATTGATACTTCCTGTAATGCTCCACCTGCAACAAGTTCTTTTAACTGGTCATCTGCGAATGCAAATACATCTGCTGCTGCTTCTACATCAGTAAGAACTGTATCTTTAGCAGTTGATTCTGAACATACACCTAATTCAATTGTAAAATTAGCATAATCAGCATATTCTGTTTTGAAGCCTTCGATCAATTCATTAAGTAAATCCTGATCTTCTTCTGCACCCCAAACTACAAGTTTAACATCTTTTCCCTTTTCAACATTTTCAAGAAAACTGTCAAGTGTAGTTTCTGCAGCCTGGTTTGAATCGTTATCAGCATCCTTTTGTTCATCATTTCCTCCTGATGAGCAAGCACAGAGACTGAGAACCATAGCCATGCTTAAAAATAAAGCCAAAAGTTTTTTCATTTTTCTCCTCCTTATAATGAAAAATAATATGATAGTCTTCACAATTGTGCGTCCCCCAATTAACATTATGAACGAACAATTGTCTAAAAATATAATACACCCTAAACTAATCATTGTCAATAAAAAAGAGGATTTTGAGAGGTCGTTTTTTGTATATTTTACACAACTAAACTACATAAAATGTCTAACATAATCAAAAAAAGGGGTACAAATATACCAAAAAACATTTGTATCCCTTTTGTATATTGTGCATACCTTACATATTTTTTACCAATATGTTCCTTATTGCACTGTTTATTATACTTTATAATTCATTCATTTTATCTGCATATGACTGCGTCATTTCGCACAAATACTCTGGTTTTTTACTGCTTGAACCTGTTTCTGCCATTGCCAGAGCCGCGCATATACCGCATATTCTTCTGTTATTACACATCTTACACTCTGGTGGAAGAAATATTTTATTAACCTCTTCATTTATCCTTTTCCATGAATCTGCAAATCCATCCTTAAAAGGATACGCAACCGGCACATTCATCATACCGCATGGCGTCATCCTTCCGTCCCATGTAATCCAAAAAGAAGACTTTCCTGCCATACATCCCATTTTTTCATCAGGTTCCCTTCCATCACATTCATCATATTCAATATCAACATCTAATCCTGATTTTACTGCTTCTTTTCGCATTTCAAACTGTTCCGGTGTATACTTTAACTTCTCAGACTTAAAACGTGCACATCCGGCCATGCATGGAGATAGCCTTGTATTATCCTCCACTTTGCCTTCACCCGCATTTCTTACAGGTGGAAACATATATGCAGTAGGATTAACCGGAACCTCCAGTTCCCTGCATAATTCAAAAATTGCCTCCATATCATCAACATTATAAGGTGTTATACTATAATTAACATTTACCAGTACACCTGCCTGCCTTAGCATTTTTATTGCATTGACTACTTTATCATAACCGCTTTTTTGTCCACACAAACGCTCATATGTAGTATTACTGCTCCCATATAATGTTATGTTAATTTTAGCAGGGGGATCATCTATAAGTCTGCCGGCTAATGTCTCATTTATCATTGTTCCATTTGAATTAATGGTCACTATCAGCCCCATTGATTTTAACGAATGAAAAATATCAAAAAAATCTTCTCTCAAAAACGGCTCTCCACCGGTCAAAAGTAAAAACAGCATGCCTGCATCCACACATTGTCTCCCCAATGATATCCATTCTTCTGCATCATGCATCTGTCCTTTTTTTTTCATTTCTTCGGGAGTCATACGTATATAGCACATTTTGCAACTCAAATTACACAATGGTGTCAGTTCAAACGTCCCGCTTACAGGAACAGTATTTTGAGCAGCCTTTTGCATTAAAAATCGTTTTACCTGATAGTTTTTCATATCCATTTAATTTCCTCTTTTTTCTATTCAACATATGTTACAGACACAATCAGGCTTGTATCTTTATTATAATGTACACATTGAATGTCAACCGTTTCTCCTGCTTCTATACTTTCAGATGTAGCTCTATACGTGATTCCACCTAAATATATACCACCAATCTGATAATATTTATAATAGACATATACATTTGCAATATTCTTATCAGTAATATTAGTTACACTTATCTTACCATTTTCGCTTTCCAGAGTTACTTTGTCCTCGCACATACTCTGTTCTACATAAGTAACTGTTATTTGGGCATTTGTATAATCAGCGTTATCATAAAATTGTAATTTAGATGATTCCATAACCAATGCTGATGTATTACTCGGAAGATTAGTCAGTACAAATACTGCTTCATGGCCATCCCCTGTATCAAATACTATTTGTGCATACTGAATCATTCTTTCTGCATAATTTGTAACAATTATTGCCGCAACACCTATAATTGCCTCATCGCTTCCATCTTCTATATATGAACCTGTATAGGAACCTGCTGCTTCTATCTTTATATTCTCTACTGACGATTTTATATTATCTGCTTTTTGTGTAAAACCCCGGATTTTGCTTATATCAAGAGTATCCATTCCCGGGACCACCAAATCATCTGATACTTCTATGTCCGGATTTACCGTTGCATACTCAGAAAGTTTCTCATCAGTTACTCCTGTATACTGTGTTGAATCCCCGGTATTTTCATTATTATTGTTATTACTAATATCCTCATTAGTTGCATCTTTATTGCTGCTGTTATCCGTAGCTGTCCCATCAATGTTACCCACACAGCTCTTTATGCATACTACCAATATAATTGTTACTAATATTATACTTGCAGCTATCAATATAATTTTACATTCTCTATTTGTAATTTTTTTCATTATAAAATAATCCTCTTTAATGTTTCTACTGCTCTTTCATCCGGGGTACATAACAATTCATATACCGGAACGGTCCTGATAATATCTTCTATAGCATCCATCACTTTCTGCTGATAGTCTTTATTCCATGTGTTAACCAGACTCTGGCTGTACAATTTGACAAATGCTTCGGAAAGTCCCAGTCTCCTTATTGAATTTTCTGCTGCCTGACCTAAAACTATAATATAATCAGCTGTAGCTTCACTATTATTATAAATATGTGATGAGCCCGCAAATACAGAGCCATAACCTTTATATTTATGATTATACTTTTTTAGCATAACCCTGTCACCATTAATTATAAAAGCTTTTTCATATTTATGCCATAAATCTGCCTGAGTTGACTTTCCTACACCGCTTGGTGCAGTAAACAATACTCCTTTTTTATTCCATTTAATAAAAGATGCATGTAAAATAAAACCATTATTATTAACAAGCAATTCGTCAAGTGCCATATATGACGTAATCACAAAATTGTCCTGAAAATATTCAAAATGAACCGGTTCTATATATATGTTATACTCTTTTATACCATACTTAGCTCTTTCCAGAATAATGTCTGTAACTACATTTGCATCACTTATGTGAAAACGTGTATAGTACTTTTCTTCATCAGCATAAACTTCTACTCCTGTCTTAGAAAAAATGCTTTTTGCATTATCCGGAATAGCAAATGGTATTACACATATTTTGTATATCGCATCCGGTCTTTTAGGAATTTCATTTATTAGAAATGGAGTCATAACTTCTGCAAATGTCATTTTGTAGTCTGATTCAATTTTTATATTAATTCCGGCTATTTGTATCCATGTATTATATCGCATATCATCCTCTTGCAAACTACTATTAAAATAGCACATCGCTTTAAAAGTGATGCGCTATTTTATCCCTCTGTTTAATCCCCTTGCGGGGCTGTATTCTATGATGTGAAAATTGAATTAGCATATGTGTAATAACAATATCCGCTTGTATTATTATCCGAAGATGCATCTGTACTGCAAGCTAATGCATCAACAAAATAATTCCTTGGCATATTATACAGCGTCTGCAGTTCTGTTGGCAGACATCCTGTCGTTATATCTGTGTATGTAGCACTTGAAATAGTATTGTCACATCCACTTGCAATATAGTCGCTTAATACAAATTTCTCAACCATAGCTGCTGGTTTTATATAATCTTTTCTCATCTATATGCCCCTCCTTATTCTGCTGTTGGAATCGATGATACAACTGTAAGACTTCCGCCCGATGCCATATAATACTTATAGCTGCTTATCTGTTCCTGTGCTGCTCCCTCTGCATCATAATTCAGAGTGTAATTAGCTACTGCAAAATAATAGGTTCCGCTCGCTGGTACATTCCTATATACATATGTGTACAGGTACCTTGCCCATGTTCCTGCTCCATATATCTGTTCTGCCGTCATCGCTGAGCCATTTGCCTTTACCGAGGTATATACACTGGTTATCGTTTTCTTTGCCTCTTCTTTAAGCTGTGTTCCGTCTGAACCGTATATTCCTACATAGAAACCGGCTTCTGAATAATCAAGGCTGTCTATTCCTCCAACGAACCTTATTGAATACGTTTCGTCAATTACCTGTGATGTCTGTGCTTTTACCGTATTCTCCAGTGTCTCACTTCCTGTATCGTCGTTACTGTCATTATCTCCGTATCCGCTGTCATCATTGCTTCCTATTACTCCAATTGATACAAATGCATTATATACCGAAGATGTAACTTCTGTAAGATACGCAGTGAAGTCTTCTCCTGCTTCCGTGTCTGACTCTTTAAGTGTAAGTCCGTTATATTTTATGTCTGTCAGTGAAAGTATCGTGCTTCCGGTATTCTGTACTATTATTATACATCCGTCTGCCACTGCCTCAGGCAGTGTTATCTCATAATAAAGCTCCGTTGAACTTCCTATTTCCGTTACTTGTGGAGATACAAGTATATTTCCTTCGGTATCTATTACGGTTACTGTCATCTGGGTAGCTGTTCCTGTTGCCTTTGCTGCTATCTGGAATGTACTCTCTGCCGTAAGGGCCGCATAGCCTGAAATTGAAAATGCCACCGCATCCTGTGCGTTTACATACGTTTCATTGTTTGGTCCCTTCATAAGGTAATCATAATAGTCTGATGTTACTGTTGCAGTTGTTGCACTCTCGTCATCTATTCCCACGAAGTCTTCCACATACATGTTTCCACTTCCTGTTGTGACTGTATTGCTCTCGATATTAACACTTACAAGGGTTGCACTTACTCCGCTTCCTGCCACAAGCACATCTGTTCCCGTTGTGTCTTCTTCGTTTTCATATACTTTCTGGGTACTGTAGCCTTCGCCCAGTATCATGCTCTTTATTTCCTTGAATTCTGCACCGACTTCATTTGCTATATAATTATCAGTTACTTCCGTATCCGTTCCTGCAGGATTATATATTCGAATTCCGTCGAGATAGAAGGTTCCCTGGTTGGAGGTTGCCACTACATACAGTATTACCTTATATTCTCCATAGTCAAGATCCTTTATGGAAACTACCGGCACCTGATAGAGGTTTCCACTCTGATAGAAGGTATTTACTATTGCCCAGTCTGTAGGTGTTGTTGCAACCGTTCCATCATTTACGGCATATACCTCTGCGAGTACTGTTGTGGTATACTGGTTTGCCCTTGATACAATTTCAAATCCTGTTCCCTTGAACTGGAACTCGGCTGTCATTCCGTATCCGCTGTCTGCATCCATCTGGGTTGCCGAGCCGTTACTGTATTTAATGTCGTCTGTGTATGCTTCATCATATCCGTAATTTGTATTAAGACCATTGCCCTGAAGTGTGCTCTCTGCCCCGCTCGTATCGTTTACTGTGGTCACGCCTCCTGCATATATGATTCCTGCCGTTGCATCTGTGTTTGTTGTTCCGCTTGATGCAAAGTTGTCTTCATAATATACTGTGTTGGCCGGCATTACCTTTACATCCGCATACATTGTTACACCATTAACGTTTTCTATAAGTGTATCAGCTGATGATTTCATAACTACAACTTCATAGCTGAATTCATCAATTTCACTCATGAATTTTGTAGGTGTGTAAATAATCTGTCCATCATATACGTTTTTACCTGTTGCGGCATCTTCTGTGATGTTGTTTGTATCTGCTACATTTGAAATATTTCCTTGAACACCTGCCACATCTGATATAGTGAATGAATCGGCACTATCCTTAACCTTCATTCCTGAATATGTGGCATTTGTTTCTGATGCAAGGTAAAGTGTATCGTTTTCGAATAATCCGTTATCATATGTAGTATCTGCAAGGTCTGTTGCAAGTCCATAATCAAGAACGTAAACATCATTATTTGTTTCATATACATGAATTACTACCGTTGCAACAATTACATCTGTTATTCCGTCATTGTCATCATCGTAGCTTATATTGTATGTATAATCACCTGTCGATGTATTCTGTGTATATATAAGGTTGAGATTTGTGTCAGCATATCCTGATGATGTTGAATCGCTGATTTCTGCCGTATAATCTCTTCCTTTGACTTCACTGTTTCCGTCTCCATTTTCAACATCAATCTGACTTACTACATAGCTTGTAACTCCTGAAATTTCTGAACCGATATTCAGCTCTGATGATTTTGCAAGTTCAACAAAATACTCAAGAATTTCAAGAATACTGTTAGTACATGTAAATATATATGAAGAACCTGTTGTTGTATTTGATAAATCAACTGAGGCTGCCAAATCATCTATACCGATTATAACTCCTGCTGCAATCTGTCCTGAAATTGAAATATTAATTATTCCATTTTCTGCAACTACACCACTAAGTGTATATGTTGTCCATTCATCTACAGAATAAGCTTCAATATTCGTTGAAACTCCATTTGCTGAAAATGTAAGACCTGTATCTCCAACAGAACTGCTCTTAACATTAATTGAAACATCATAACTAAGTCCTGACTCTAATTCTGTTACTTCAATACTTCTTGAAAGACTTCCTGATGCTGATTCAGTTTCACTGCTACTATTATCCAATTCATAATAATAATTTCTGCCTTCTAACACATTGCCTTCTGAATCCGTATTCAGATAATATGTAAGTCTTTCCGTGAAGTTCTCTGTATCTGCATATGTTGTCAACCAAGGTGCCATTACTGTTTGATTAAAGCTTGCATTGTCTATTGCTACAGAAATAATACCTCTTGTTTCCGAATATTCAACAGTTTCTCTACTACTTATCTTACCCTCCCTTGTTGTACCTGAAACAGAAGAAACCTCTTTTGACTCCCATGATGTATCAAATGTTTCTCCATTAGCTGTAGTAGTGTCTTCAACTGCCCTGATGACATCACCTTCATCAAGTCCTGCCTTAGCCATTACAAACACAGCTTCTTGATCAGCCTTTAATGTAAATATTCCGTCTTCATCTGTTGTCATGTTATCATTAATAAGCGTTCCGTCTGATGTATAAAGTGAATACGCAACCGTATTCAATGCATTTATCCATTGACTGTTTTCTTTATCATACTTTTCAATATGGAAAGTATATTCTGCATCTTCACCTGCTACTGCAAGTAATGATGCCGAAACCTCTTTTGCTACTGTAAGTGTATCAACAGGAAGCATATTAAATGAAATGTATGCATTTGACTCTGCCTGACCACGTTCAAGGTAATAAACCTGTAATGTATGAACCTGTTCTGTATCATATGAACCATCTGAATATCCAAGTGCTGCAAGTACTTCGTCTGAAAATGCTGTTGTTTCTGAATATGTTGTATCTGCATATAATGTAGCATTCTTCTCTGCGAAATTGATATTAGCCGTAATTGCATCATGAATACCACCAATATCTAATAACAAATTACCATCAACATATACCCAGACATCATCATCACCGGAGAAATTAAATACCATATCATCTCCGCTTTCTGTTGTAAGTTTTCCATCATTTGTAAGATAGAAATTAATCGAGAAATTCATACCAAAGTTATATGTCGCCTGAGTATCATCTTCGCCATCAAATGGGAAAAACCCTTTATATTGATAACCATCTGTTTCACTGCCCATAATCTTCTTATCAAAATTATATTCTAATGCAGAATTTGATGATGCAGTACCATCTCCGCCCCAATATACATCATATAAGGAACTGTCAAGTGTATAGTACTCACCATTCTTATAAAATGGGATTGAAACATTTGTATATATATCCTTAACAGATGTATCATCATTAAATAATCCACCATCTGCATAGTTAAATTCAATACTTCCATCCTCTGCAAGTGTAGACTTTGCAAGGCTTGAATAAGCCTTTGATGTTGCAGTATCCTGTGCTGTTCCGCTTGAGGTATCCCATCCTGTGTAATAGTTCCATGGATATAACTGCGTATAACCTGCAGCTGATGCTGTATCTGATGTCATATTAATAACACCATAGGTTTGTCCATTTGCTGTCCCTGATGTAACCGCATCATTAGCTGTTACCCAATGGCCTCCAATCATAAGAAGAGGCTGTACATAATCAGCTGGATATGTAATTGTCGAGGTTACTACTGATTGATATGTTGCTGACAATTCAGTGAACGTACCTCCAACCCATGTTGAGCTGTTTGTCCCCACAATTTCAATACCAATCCATCCATATTCTTCTGGAGTGGATGTGTCTGATTCTGATAATGTATATGAACCTCCTACGGTTTCTGATGTGTTTGACCAGCTTCTTGTATCCTGCCCTATTCTGATTGCATCTGTTCCTGACGAATCTTTTGCAATTACAATGTAATATGTATTACCAGACCATCCCATTGCACTTGCTGTAAGCGCATAGCTTATCGTACCATAAGTAAGTTCTTCATCTAACGAATAAAGCTGGAAGTAATCTGCTGACTGTGTGCTGACACTTGATAATGTCACTGACTGAGTATGCTCTTGTGAACCTCCTTCTCCTATTACGACACCTGCTGCTATTTCTGCTGCAGCATTATATGCACTCATATCATAATCATACATTGTTGCATCATAGTAAACCATTTCATACTCATCAGCCATATCATCTTTACTGCTTACTGATGAACCGACTCTATAAAGGTTAAATCCCGCAATATCAATGTAATCACCGTCACTAAGAGTTCCATACAAATCAACAGTTACATTGCCTGATGCTGATAATGTAAATTCAACCGGATAAGTTGTCCAGCTGTCCCATCCTGAAGTAGAAATTGATACTGTATCAGTTGTTGTTGCCCCGTCTACCGTAATCGAAGCAGAACCGGATGAAATTTCACCACTTGTTATCATATATAATACATACGAACCTGCATCCAGGTCGTTTATATCATATTTAAGTGAAAATTCCTGTGAGGTTGATGAAGCATTCCAGAAATCAATAGCTTCATAATCTGAAGATGCCCACTCATTCTGACTAAAATCATTAAATTTATATCCTGAAGTGTCAGTATCGGCAATTGATACAATCCAGTTATAACTACTCTTTAATTCAAATTGGGCATTTGCCAATTCAACTTTATATTCTGTTGTATCATATACGATTACTGAAGCATCGATTGTATATTCCGTTTCATTAAATGTATATGTACCCGTTGCTGTATATGTACCCTCTGCACTAAGTGTCACAGCACTTGTATCCCATATAACATCTGGTGTAAAAGTATATGGATTTCCATCGCTTCCTATTGCATTTACTGTAACTGTATCAGGCAATTCTGCCAGGAGAGCCGATTCATCGGAATTCATTGCTATTGAAATATCTGAAACAGAATCAGTAGAATCATATGTATATGTTATTATTTCTGTTATAGATGTGCATGTGATAGAAATATCGGTAAAGTCAACCCAGCCTGAAGTTGATGTTGTCACTAAATATACACCCATATATCCTGTTGTTTCATCAGTCAGTTCAAAACTCAGTGATACTTTTGAAGCTGCACTCCATGAAGAGACATTAATTGCCTGT
>JBJEMK010000100.1:0-12284 GCA_051879635.1 Eubacterium sp. | reverse complement strand
CAGAAATGCAAGATATGCATCAACGTTTGAAGTGGGTGGACATATACAGATATGGGGCCGCGTACAAAGCAGAGAATATGTGAAGAAGTTAAACGAAGAGGAGAGCGAGAGACATACTGCATATGAAGTGTCAGTAAGCAAATTAGAATATATAGATTAAATGCTGCTATTTATAATGATTACCCCAGTGAAAGGTTTATGCCCAATATCACTGGGGTTTTAATATATCATTTGCTCTGATTAATAACTTGTTTATTTTACATTGACAATAAATAAGTAAAATGCTATAGTTTAAATAAATTTGAAGTAGAGGTTGCACTATTTATCAGTAATTTATTGGATATGTCGGACATAAGTGAAAATAAACGAAAGGAAATAGTGCCGAAAGAATATGTATACCGGGTATTTATTCTTGGGCATAAGGTTAATAGCCTTATGACTGTCATCTATTAACTCGAAGGAGTCCGGTGGATGGAGAGCTACTTAAAGCATCGTTTATATAATTGATACTTTAAGGAGTTAACCGGGCGGTTAACTTTTTTTCTTTTAGGAGGAGATTCAAAATGAGTATTTTCACAGGAGCAGGTGTTGCATTAATTACACCAATGGATGAAAAAGGTAATGTCAATTATGAAGAACTGGGAAGAATACTTGATGATCAGATTGCCAATGGCACAGATGCAGTTATTATCTGTGGGACAACCGGAGAATCATCAACACTTAATGACGAGGAGCATATCGACTGCATAAGATATGCAGTTGAACGTGTAAACAAAAGAGTACCTGTTGTCGCAGGTACCGGTTCCAATTGCACTAAAGAGGCGATAGACCTGTCAAAGGAGGCAGAGGCAGCAGGAGCAGATGGATTGTTAATGGTAACACCATATTATAATAAAGCTACACAAGGAGGATTGTATAAATATTATTCAGATGTAGCACATGAGGTTAAAATCCCTATTATTATGTATAATGTTCCAAGCAGGACAGGATGTAATATTGCTCCTGAGACAGCTGTGAAACTGGCAAAAGAGGTTGAAAATATTGTTGCTATTAAGGAAGCTTCAGGAAATATATCACAGGTTGCTAAATTAGCAGCACTTGCAGACGGCTGTATAGATATTTATTCAGGCAATGATGACATGATAGTTCCTGTATTATCTCTGGGTGGTAAAGGTGTCATTTCAGTTCTTTCCAATGTTGCCCCAAGAAATACACATGATTTAGTAGCAAAATATCTTGCAGGGGATATAGAAGGAAGTCTTAAACTTCAATTAGAAGCCCATGAACTTATTGAGGCACTATTCTGTGAAGTTAATCCTATACCTGTAAAGGCAGCAATGAATATGATGGGCTGGAAGGCAGGAACTCTTAGAGGACCACTTACGGAAATGACTGATGCAAATAAAGAGAAACTTAAGAGAGCAATGGAGAATTACGGAATCTTATAATTACTAAATATATCTGAATCAAAAGAAAAATGCTTTTAAAGTTTAAGGAGACAAATATGATTAATGTAATAATGCATGGCTGCAATGGCAAAATGGGCAGGGTTGTAACCAATCTTATAGAAGCAGATGACGAAGTGAAAATTGTGGCAGGAATAGATGCTTATGATAAAGTGGTAAATGAGTATCCGGTTTTTACAAGTATTGAAAAATGCAATATAAAAGCAGATGTGATTATTGATTTTGCAGTAGCTTCTGCATTTGAAAATTTAATTAATTACTCGGTAAAGAATCATATACCTGCAGTAATATGTACAACTGGGCTTTCCAATGAACAGCTTCAGAAGTTAGAAGATGCAAGTAAAGAGGTAGCAATACTTAAATCAGCTAATATGTCATTGGGAATTAATACGCTGATGAAATTACTAAGGACAGCAACAGAAGTGCTTGCTAATAACGGATATGATATTGAAATTGTTGAAAAGCATCACAACCAGAAGGTTGATGCGCCAAGTGGAACAGCACTTGCACTTGCGGATTCAATCAATGAAGTTCTTAACAATGAATATGCATATAAATATGACCGTTCACAAGAGAGAATAAAGCGTGAACGTAAAGAAATTGGAATATCAGCTGTAAGAGGTGGAACAATAGTAGGCGAACATGAAGTTATATTTGCAGGAACTGATGAGGTAATTGAAATTAAGCATACAGCATATTCGAAAGCTATTTTTGCCAAAGGCGCGATTACGGCAGCAAAATTTCTTGCAGGTAAAAGTGCAGGATTATATAATATGACAGATGTTTTAGGCTAAAATAAAAATTTAATTTTTGAATAAATATTTTCTTTCTGCACAAAATAAAAAAAGAGAAAAACACTAATGCGTGACTCTAATTTGTGTAAAGGAGAATTAATCATGAGAAAATTAAGAAACATGGTTTTGGCAGTTATGCTTGTTACGGTTTTATGTTTTGTTGCAGGCTGCAATTCAAATGACTCACTTGGCGGTGATAACACTAATGAGACAACTACTGTTGCAAGTAATACAAATAACAATCGAACAGGAACTGCAATGAATGAAACTACTAATTCAGGCAACGTTAATAGTGTGACCGGAAACCGCGACAATAATAATAACGGCATTGCTGATGATATTGAAAATGGCGTTAATGATATTGCAAATGATTTAACCGGTGAGACGACAACAACAACTAACAGATAATTACATTTAAACCCGTACTATAATAGTACGGGTTTTTAGTACATAATTTTATAACAGAACGGGTCTTATATGAATATACTATCTTGAATAAATGTTTTTGAGGTTATTATGGCATATACAGTAGTTATAGACGCAGGACATGGTGGAACAGATCCGGGTGCAACATTTGAAGGTCGTCAGGAAAAAGATGATAATTTGAATTTGGCATTGGCAGTAGGACAAATACTGTCAGATAATGGTATAGACGTAAAATATACCAGAACAACTGATGTTTATGATACGCCATTTCAAAAGGCAACATTTGCAAATGAAGCAGGAGCAGATTTTTTTGTATCTTTACATCGTAATTCAGGACCTGTGGCAAATGCTTATGAAGGAGTTGAAACGCTTGTTTATGATGATTCGGGAATAAAAGCGGACATGGCGAGAAATATTAACAGAAATCTGGAAGAAATTGGGTTTAAAAATTTAGGAGTTACAGAACGTCCAAATCTGGTTGTTTTAAAGAGAACCAAAATGCCGGCTGTATTGGTAGAGGCAGGATTTATAAACTCATATGCGGACAATGAAAGATTTGATGAATTATTTAACGAGACCGCTCAGGCAATAGCGGATGGTATTCTCGAAACACTTGGAATGTCACAGGAAAATATTAAAGAGAATGTATTGTACAGGGTACAGGTTGCAGCTTATAGTAACCAGACAAGTGCTGATGCTATGGCACAGCAGCTTCAACAAGAAGGTTATCCTGCATTTGTGGTTTACAATAATGGATTATATAAAGTTCAGGTAGGAGCATTTGAGGAACTTGAGAATGCAACACTGATGGAAAAAGCTTTGCGTGATGCAGGATATAGTACATTTATTGTCAGTTGAATGAACCCGCGTTGGTGTATTGCCAACGCGGAAAAAAGGTATTATTATAAATACATATAACTTGTAAGATAAATACAATAATGATATATTCGTTATTATATAAAGAATTTTGCGAAGAGGAGAAAACTGCATGAAAATGGGATTTATACGGGCAGCGGCAGCAACCCCTGAAATAAATGTTGGCGACTGTAAACATAATAAAGACAAAATATGCGAGCTGATAGAAAATGCGTATGAGCATAATGCGCAGATAGTTGTATTTCCGGAACTATCAATAACAGGGTATACATGTGGTGATTTGTTTTGGCAGAGCCTGTTACTAAAAAATGCTAAAAGCAGTCTTATAGATATTGCTGAGTATTCATCAGATATGCAGATTATAGCTATAGTAGGACTACCGCTTGAATACGAAGGTAAACTTTATAATACGGCAGCAGTTATTTACGAAGGGGAAATCCTTGGAATTGTTCCTAAGTCATATATTCCAAATTATTCTGAATTCTATGAAAAGAGGCATTTTACATCAGGAATTGATGTTGATGGTTTTATTACAATAGGTGATGAAGAAGTACCTTTTGGAACGGATATGATATTTAAATGCAGTAATATTGAAGGTTTTTCTTTTGGAATAGAAATTTGTGAAGATTTATGGGTTCCTAATCCACCTAGTACACAGCTTGCGGTTGAGGGTGCAATGATAATATGTAATTTGTCCGCCAGCGATGAGGTTACAGGTAAGGATATATACAGAAGGAATCTTGTAAACAGTCAGTCAGCACGTACTATAAGCGCCTATATTTATGCAGATGCAGGTGAAGGTGAATCATCAACAGATGTAGTATTTGCAGCACATAATATGATTTCAGAAAATGGAACTATGCTCACAGAGTCAGCAAGATTTTGCAATGAAACCGTATTTGCTGATATTGATTTGGACAGGCTTATATGCGAAAGAAGGCGAATGACAACATTTGAAACAGAGGATAATGTTGCGGATGTTATAGAGTTTGAAATGAATCAGCCTGAATTTGTACTTGACAGAAAGTATGACAAGGCACCTTTTGTGCCGTCAGACAAACTGAACAGGGATAAAAGATGCGAAGAAATCCTTTCTATTCAGTCCATGGGTTTGAAAAAGCGAATGAAGCATACACATTGTTCACATGCTGTTATTGGAATATCAGGAGGACTGGATTCTACATTAGCCCTGCTTGTAACAGTAAGAGCTATGGACTATCTGCAGATTCCAAGAAATAATCTTATAGCAGTTACTATGCCGGGATATGGAACTACAGACAGAACATACAATAATGCAGTTGCACTTATAAATGAGCTGGGAGCAACATTTAAGGAAATAAACATAAGTAAGGCTGTAGACTATCATTTTGAACAGATAGGACATGATAAAAATATAAAAGATGTAACTTATGAAAATGCCCAGGCACGTCAGAGAACCTATCTGTTAATGGATATTGCTAATAAGCATAATGGCATGGTAATTGGCACAGGAGATATGTCAGAACTGGCACTTGGATGGGCTACCTATAATGGTGACCATATGTCAATGTATGGTGTTAATGCGGGTGTACCTAAGACGTTAGTTCGTCATCTGGTAAAATATTATGCAGATACTTGTGGCAATGAAAAACTTCGTAATATACTTGAGGATATTTTGAATACACCCGTAAGTCCGGAATTACTTCCACCGGAAGAAAATGGCGAAATTGCTCAGAAAACCGAAGACTTAGTAGGACCATATGAACTGCATGACTTTTTTCTGTATTATGTCTTAAGATTTGGATACAGCCCTAATAAGATATTGTTTCTTGCAGACAATGCATTTAAAGGAATTTATGCACATGATGTTATTAAAAAATGGCTTAAAGTATTTTATAGAAGATTTTTTGCACAGCAGTTTAAACGTTCATGCCTTCCTGATGGCCCAAAGGTAGGTTCTGTAGCAGTATCTCCAAGAGGAGATTTGAGAATGCCGAGTGATGCATGTGTAAGAGAGTGGATTGAGGATATAGAGAGGTCATAAGATGAAAATAAACAGGGTGGCATTAATAGGAATGGGTGCGATGGGTTCATTTTTTGCACCAAGGCTTTATGAATATCTGGGAAATAATTTTTATATTATTGCAGAAGGTGAACGTAAAAACAGACTTGAAAAAACAGGGGTCACATTAAATGATGTTAATTATAAGTTTCCAATAGTTGAACCAAATGATAATTCTTTGCCTGCAGACCTTATAATTATTGCAACAAAAGGATATAGTTTTGGACAGGCTGTTAAGGACATAAAAAACCAGGTAGGAGAAAACACCATTATAATGGCAATATTAAATGGTGTGGATAGTGAAGAAAAGCTCATTAAGGAATTTGGAGAAGAGCATGTTTTGTATTCATTTATGCGCATGTCCATCGTTATGAAAGATGGAGTTGCCAATTTTGACCCTGATTGGGGAAGAGTTCATTTTGGTGAAAAATTAAATGACACATATTCACCGAAAGTTTTAAGGGTAAAAGAATTGTTTGATTCAGCCAAGATACCATATGTTATTGAAAAGGACATGCTTATAGGTATGTGGTTTAAATATATGTGCAATGTTGCAGAAAATCAGACATGCGCATTATTTGGGATACCATTTGGATATTTCAGGTGGAATGATGAAGCTAATGCCGTACGGATAGGTGCTATGCGAGAGGTGGCGCGTATAGCTCAGGCTAAAGGAATTAATATAGGTGAAAAGGAAATAAAACGCCAGGAGCTTACAATAAAGACGCTTCCATATCATAATAAGCCCTCAACACTGCAGGATCTGGAAGCCGGGAAGCGCACAGAAGTTGAAATGTTTTCGGGAACGGTAAGAAAGATGGGAGAGGAACTGGGAATACCGACACCTATAAATGATATGTTTTATTATGGAATAAAGGTACTAGAAGCCAAAAATGATAGAAATTAATATAAACTGTTCAATTTCAGATTCATAAGCAGACAATAGGCATAATAAGAAGTCAATATATCTGTTATGAACTGAAATTGAACAGTTTTTTGTATATGTTGTTATAGGCATAAGGGATATTAGTTGTAAGCCTGCTCAATAGTATTTTTTATCGCTTCAAAAATTACCGTATATGTATATTGTGAACCATCCTGATATGTGATGTTATCAAGTGACTGGCTGTCAATTATCTGATCTGCTATATCATTAAAGGCAGGCTCAACTAGAGGATACATTGTTGTAATGGTTTCACTTACATTTTCCATAGTAATGGAATTTATGTGTTCAGAATCCACTGTGGTTTTAATTTCCATTGCAGCATTATTAAATGTGACAACAGAAGTATATACTCCGGGATTGTATGTGGATACGGCATCGTTTTCATCATAAGAAGCACTGCCGGAAAACATCTTTATAAGCAGCATTATGAGTAGTATGCCAAGTACAATAAATACTGCAGTATATATTAATTCCCGCAGGCGGAAAACCATTATTTTTGGATTTGAACTCATGACATTTCTCCTAAAGGATTTATATTACATCATATTAGTCTGGTAATTGGATTATGACTTTAAATATGTTATAATTTAATTATATAATGGCATAAGCACGGAGGATGGATATGTCTTTACAGTTTATATATGGACGATCAGGTTCTGGAAAAACACATGTATTTTACAATCAGATAGTGGAAAATTCAATACAGTACCCGAACACTAATTATATTGCCATAGTGCCGGAACAGTTTTCTTCAGAATCCAGAAGGGGAATAATAGAAACACACCCACTTCATGGATTTATGAATATAGATGTACTTAGTTTTAAGCGTCTGGCATACAGGCTTTTTGAAGAACAGGGCATAAGTACATTAGATGAATTGGATAAGATTGGCCAGAATTTTATTATAAGAAAAGTATTAGAAGACCAAAAAGATAAACTTGAAATTTATTCAGGTAAAATATCTATGCCCGGATTTGTGAATGAAATGCAGCAAACATTAACAGAGCTTCATCAGTATAATATAACATCTGATAATATACATCAGATGATAAAAATTTCCGAATCAAGAAAAACATTACAGAGAAAACTTAAGGATGTTGAAATAATATATAATGCATTTGATGAGTATACCAAAGATAGATATATTACATCTGAAGGTATGCTTGAAGAATTATGTAACTATATAAGTAAGTCAGAATTAATAAAAAGCAGTGTAATATATTTTGATGGATTTACTGGTTTTACACCTATCCAGTTTAAAATAATTAATATGCTCATAAAAACTGCACAAAAAGTGGTTTTCACTATAATAATTCCTCCGGAACAGATTGGTTTTAAAGATATAAAAGAATATGAATTATTTGCTCTTAGTAAGAAAACGATTGAACGTATCAATAACCTTGCGCAAGAAAATAACATAAAAAAGGAAAATGATATTTTGCTAGATAATATCATACCATATCGATTTATCAATAATCCCGTACTTGGATATGTTGAAAAAAATATTTTTCGCCAATATGATAAAACGGACAATTCAATTCAGGCAGGAAATATATTAAATATAAGAAAATGTGCAAATTTAAAGGCTGAAGCATCATATGTTGCTGCAGAAATTTTAAGACTGGTAAGAGAAGAACATTACAGATATCAGGATATAGCGGTAATAAGCGGCAATATTGATGGATATTATCGTCATTTTGAGCAGGAATTTATGACATATGGAGTTCCTGCATTTATTGACCATAAGCATAGTATAGGGATGAATCCGTTTGTCGATGTAATAAATGCAGTATTACTTGTAATTGAAAGGAATTTTTCATATGAAAGTGTTTTTCATTATCTGAAACTTGGAGTTACTGATATTCCACAGGAAGATATTGATTTAATGGAAAACTTTGTGATTGAAAATGGTATACGTGGATACAAAGCCTATTCATCAATATGGCAGGGCAGTACAGAAAAAATATCACAGGAAGAGTACAACCGTCTTAATTGTATACGAGAAAATTTTTTGCAGCCTGTTGAAAAGCTTAGGAATGCATTAAAAAATAAAAAGGCAGCAGTTCGTGAATATACAAAGGCGATATATGAATTCATTGTCAGTCAGAATATACAGTTAAAGCTTCTAAAATATGAGGAGGAGTTTGCAGCCAAAGGTAATGCAGCACTTGTAAGGGAGTACAGACAGGTTTATTCAGTTATAATAAGTGTTTTGGATAAAATGGTAAGTATGCTCGGGGATGAAATAATAACTGCAAAGGAATATAGAATGATTCTTGAAGCAGGGTTTGATGGTATTAAAATCGGAACAATACCGGTTGGAATCGACAGGGTAATGCTGGGCGATATTGAAAGAACCAGGCTGCATGATGTAAAAGTTTTATTCTTAGTAGGCGCAAACGAAGGTGTAATACCAAAGCAGATGTCTGGTTCAGGGATTATATGTGATACTGATAAGGAATATTTAAGGGAGAATCGATTTGTTGTTGGGACAACACAAAGAGAAGAAGGATTTACGCAAAAGCTATATCTTTATATGGCATTAACCAAACCATCTCAAAAGCTTTATATGACTTTTGCCAATACTAATGACACAGGCGAAACGCTGAGGAAATCATATATTGTTAATACTATTAAAAATATGTTTAGTGATCTGAAAATTGTAGATGACGAGCTGATAGGTACAGATGAAAAAATGAGTCGTATCGTTAATGAGCAGACAGGTTTAAGATATATATCTGAAGGAATACGTGATTATACAAAAGGTAAAGATACCAGTGTATTATGGAAAGAATTATATAATCGAATGTATTCTGATAAAAATTACAAAGACCGGCTTGCAAATATGATTGATGCAGCTTTTTATAATGGTCGGAAAGAAAAACTGGAAGAGAGTCTTGCAAGAAAGCTGTATGGTACTAACCAGATTGGAATAACAAGACTTGAGAGATATGCATTATGTGCATATAAGCAGTTTCTGGCAAATGGGCTTCATATAGTTCCCAGAAAAGAACACGAGATTAATGTAATGGATATAGGAAATATATATCACAAAGCAATAAAATTGTTTTCTGATGAGGTTTCTTCAAGAAACATAAAATGGCACGATATTGATAAAGAATTGCGGGGCGAACTGGTAAAGTCAAGTGTACATAAAGCTTTGGATGAATACATGCAGACAGGAGCAGATGATTCCGCCAGAAGTGCATACGTATTGAATAAAATAGAAAAGGTTATGGATAAAACAATGTGGGTTTTATGTGAGCAGATTAAACGTGGATATTTTGAACCTGCATATATAGAAAAAAGGGGTATACATGGTGTTATAGACCGAGTTGATACTTATAAAACTGATGATAAGGTTTATGTGAGAGTTGTTGATTATAAATCAGGTAATAAGAAGTTTAATCTTCAGGATATTTGTGATGGCTTACAGTTGCAGCTTGCAACATATATGTCAGATGTTATAAAAATTCTATCGGAAGAAATACCAGATAAAGAAATTATTCCGGCAGGAATCTATTACTATGGTATTAAAGATGAGTTTCTTGACAAATCTGAATTAAATAATGATATGTCAGATGACAATATAAGCAGAACACAGTTCCCATTGTACAAAATGTCAGGCATAACTAATATTTCTGATGGTATGCAGAAATATATTGATGAAGAAGCGTTTAATAATAAAACCAATTCCGATATTGTAGATTTAAATTATACAAAGAGTGGAAATTATACAGAGAAGTCCTCAGTTATTAAAACAGATGATTTTAACTGTCTGCTTAATTATGTAAATGAAAAATCAGAAAAAATGTCAGAAGAAATTTTAAGTGGAAATATTGATATAAATCCATATAAAAAAGGAACATATACGGCATGCGATTATTGTGAGTTTTCAGGAATATGCAGCAGAGATTTGGAAAATATGCGTCAATATCGTGAAAGTAACATTACCTCCAAGGATGAGTTGTGGACATTAATTAAAAATAATAGTGAGGATAAATAATGGGTGTTAAATGGACCACTAAACAACAGAAAATTATAAATCAGAGAGAAAAAAATATTCTTGTGTCGGCTGCTGCCGGTTCCGGTAAAACAGCTGTTTTAGTTGAGCACATAATGTCTATGATAACTGATGATAAACATCCGGTAGATATAGATAAGCTTTTGATAGTTACATTTACAAAAGCTGCAGCTTCTGAGATGCGGGAAAGGATACTGAATGAGATTGAAATAAGAGCAGAAGCCGAACCTGATAATGAACGGCTTAAATTACAGCAGTCATATATACACAATGCACACATAAACACTATAGATGGATTTTGTCTGAATATTATTAAAGAAAATTTCGACAAAATAAATGTGGATCCTGAATTTAAAATAGGAGAGGATGGAGAACTGAAATTATTGCGTTCAGATGTAATTTCAGAAATGCTTGAAGATTATTATTCTAAAGGTGACATACAGTTTATTGATTTTGTAAATGAGTATTCAGGAAAGAAATCAGATGATAATCTGGAGTCTCTAATTATCAGGTTGTATGATTTTGCAATGAGTTATCCGAATCCGGAGCAATGGTTATTATCGTGTAAAGAGCCATATTCAATAGATACGGCAGATGATTTGTATGTTTCTTCATGGTATAAATATATTGAAGATTATGTAAATGAAACTATTTTGGAGTGTAACAGAATTATTCATAGTGCATTAGAAATATGCGATTCTGAAGAAGGTCCTTATTATTACAGATCTGCACTGGAAGATGATCAGATTCTGCTTAGAAATATATCAGAAGCATCGTTTGATAAAAGATATAGTCTGTTTTCTGAAATGAAATTTAAGGCATTATATCCTAAAAAGGATTCCAATGTTGATGAAAATAAAAAAAATAGCATAAAAATAATGCGTGAAAAAGTTAAGGGTATGCTTAATAACATAAAAGCGGATTTCTATTTTCAGAATCTGGAGGATATGCTTTATGATATTAAAAATGCTTCTTCAAGTGTAAATATGCTTATAGATTTAACAATTGATTTTATGCATAGATTTCTGGAGGCAAAGGCAGAACGGAAAATACTGGATTTTAGTGATTTGGAACATTTTGCGCTTGACATACTGATTCAGAAAAATGAAAAAGGTGAGCCTCTGCAATCGGAAATTGCAAAGGAAATAGCAGCAGGTTTTACTGAAATATTAGTAGATGAATATCAGGATATAAATAATGTTCAGGATACCCTTATTAGAAGTATTTCAGGGGGGAATGGCCATAATAATATATTTATGGTAGGTGATGTTAAACAGAGTATTTATAAATTCAGGCTGGCAAGCCCTGAATTATTTATACAAAAGTATAAAGATTATGATTTGGATGATTCTGCCGAAAATTGGAAAATATCACTTGATCAGAATTTCAGAAGCCGTGAAAATATCATTGAAAGTATTAATTTTATTTTCAGGCAACTTATGCACAAGGATATATGTGGCATTGATTATGATAAGGACAGTGAGTTGAAACTGGGCGCACAATATGAAAGACCTGAGTTACCTGGTAATAATGATACAGAATTCATTATTGTTGAACAACAGAAAGGAGAAGAGGCAATAAGGATTGAGGCTGCAAAAATTGCCGAGAGGATAAAGGAACTTGTTAATGTTGATACGGGTTTAAAGGTTAGAGGCAAAGATGGTAATTTGAGAACTGCCAGATACAGTGATATTGTCATATTATTAAGATC
>JBJEMK010000099.1:0-12401 GCA_051879635.1 Eubacterium sp. | reverse complement strand
ATATTATCTGCTCGTCACCGGTAAACCGGATACTTATATTATTAATTTCAGCCATACCTGTTACTGATAAATAGTACTCTGTTTCTTCTGTAACCAGGCTAAAACTGCCATTATACTCTCCGTCATTTATATTTACTATAACATGGGCACTATATTTATATGCATATGCCGTAAACCTTAAAATCATCATATCAGAAGTGTCTACCTGTATAGGATTGCACTCATACGTTAGTGTTTTGTTATCAATATTACTGTCTGCAAGAAAATTATCCCTGCCAATAAGTGTGGTTCCGGATATACTTTCACTATATATATGTTCCAAATCATTATTTATATTTATATAATCATCATATATACGTATAATGTCTGAAGTAACTATATTTCCATCTTTATCTGTTACCTGACAGTAAAACAGATAATCATATACCCAGCTCTTAACAGGCACTGTCATTTCTGATGTCAGGTATCCGTTATAGTATGCCTTTTCCCATGTGCTTCCTCCATCCTTGCTGCGCATCCACAAATACTTGCAGCCTGTTCCTTTTGCTTCTATGGAAAATACAGCATTTTCATTTATGTTTGCAACTATATTAGAAGGCTGTGTTGTAATTTTTACGGCTTCACGTTCTGCTTTTACTATATCTGAACTAACTACATTTCCATCTTTATCTGTTACCTGACAGTAAAACAGATAATCATATACCCAGCTCTTAACAGGCACTGTCATTTCTGATGTCAGGTATCCGTTATAGTATGCCTTTTCCCATGTGCTTCCTCCATCCTTGCTGCGCATCCACAAATACTTGCAGCCTGTTCCTTTTGCTTCTATGGAAAATACAGCATTTTCATTTTCTTTTACTATTTGATTTTGTGGCTCGATAATAATAGATAGTTCTTTATCGTTTGCAGAAACTATCATCAAATTGTTAAATACAATTATTAATACCAATATTACAACGTTAAATCTTTTTATTATACCTGTAACACTCATAACAGCTCACTTACACTCTCATTTGCTTTTTCTGAATTTATAAACAATTTCCATAATATACTGTTTGTTAAAATATAAATATACCAATGAAATTACTATAATAAGCAACCATCTCCATACCCACAAAGCATTGTACAGCAACATAAATATAGTCGCTAATATTAACATAACAAAAAGTGCCAGATACATAAATTTATTGTCATACAAATGCACTTTCAAAATATTCATACTGATAAAATGATGCAAAATCATAAGCAAAAAATAACAAAATAATGTTGTATATGCTGCTGCTATATATCCGAATCTCTGAATAAAGATTATGTTTAAAACTATATTTATTATTGAAGCAATAATAGTTCCTAATGATATATACCATGTTTTCTTTAAATGCAATTCTATATGTTCATAATGTTCAAAAATATAATTACAAACTATACCTAAAGCTATTGGTGGAACTACCCATATACCATTTTTATATGCAGGTCCACCTAATATCATAATAGCTTCAGGAGCTATGGCTATACAGCCTGTTCCAAACCAGCATCCAAATATTATTAATGGTTTAACCTTTCTTTTTATACTATCATATAACTTATCATTAAATGTGTCATGGAACCACGGAAGCCACGCCTGATTAATTGAATTCAACACAACTGTTATTAATATTGCATAACTATATGCCAGGCTATAAATTCCGGTATCTCCGGAACCACAATATTTTGTAATAAAGATTCTGTCTGACTGCATTAAAATATTTAACGATATAGAATTTAAAATTAAAGGTACGGAAATAACAAGTGCATATTTCCAGTAGTTAGTATTTATCTTGATGTTTTTCTTTCTGATAGTATTAATCCAGAATACTGCTCCCAAGATAAATGCTGCTACAACTGCACCTAATGACTTACCCAAAGCTTTCTGCTCCGGAAGAAGCAATACAAAACATAATGAAAAAATAACTGTAGCTACTGTTGTATAAATAGCAATGGCAATATTACCTTTATAATTATATACATATTTAAACTTTTGCTGAGTAAGCTGAACTGCAGGATAAATTAACAAATATACAAATAATGCTATCACCATAGACACAGGAAGTTCCAGAATTTCACTAACCTCACTCAAAAACGCACATGCTATAAGCTCTATTATTGCAGTGAAAAAGAATGCCAGTAATTGTATAGAACCTACAAATTCATCTAACTTTCCCGGAAAATCTATTTTTGCCCTGCCTATGCTATACCATACATTTAAAGAGCACACTACATTAAGTAATGTAAACCATGTAGTAAAAGTCGCGGACAGCCCATAGTCTTCTGTAGACATCAATCTTGTAAAAATAGGTGTTGTGATTATTAAAATAGCTTTTACAGTTATTGATGAAATAGTGTACCACACACCTGATTTTAATGCTTTCTTATTTCGTATATCTGCTTGTTTAACCTCAGACATTTTATTTCTCCTGACTATTCACGCAGAATACTTTTTTCAAAATATCCCATGACAATTTTCTTTTTTGTTCTAACTGTTTGTGGATAAATTCATAATTAATAGGTTTATCCTTTTCCACATTATCATCTATACCCTCACGATGTTCTATCTGCAATTCCTTTGACAAGGAAATCATTCTGGACTTTTCTCCCCGGTTGTAAAAAAATACCGGTTTCTTAAAATACATAGAAAACAGCAGTCCATGATATGATGCTGAAAATACAACTTCCGCACATGCGAAAAGTGTAATCCATTGTTGCATTGTTACAGGCCTGATAGTTTTTGTTCCTTTAATCTTAGAATAAAAATTAACAAAATATGCTTTTAGCCCATGTTTTTTTGCATATGCAATACCATCAGTTATATTTTTCCTGTCAGGATTAACTGCATAAATTAAGACATATTTTTCCTTTGGTGCATAATCATCAAGAACATATTCTGCCCAATAGTCCGGTTCCATAAGCATTGTCGGATCACATGTAACCGTCACCTGCTTCCCTGTTAATTCCATTACCCATTCTGCTGCCTGCTGCTCTCTGACGGATATAGCATTATAACGGTTTAATAATGGTTTTATAACTTTCTTTTCTTCATCAGTCCATGCTGTTCCTACAGAAGAAGAAAAGGCAATTTTCCTTTTTTCATCTTTAGCAAAATCCAAAAAATATGAGTAATCTCCTCCTGTTATTTTTGTTCCCCAGATGATATCACTTCCTGATATAAATCCGTCATATCTGCTATTTGCATCTTTTATATTATCAATATTATAGGGCGGACTCATTTTAGTATTATTTTCCAAAAATTCAATTACGCCTTTATACTTTTTTTCTTCATATTTACCCCACATTAATCGCCTTACAATGTCTTTTAAAGAGCGCACCGGCCGCATGGAAATAGGGATTTCTCTTGACGCTATTGACTTATTACTGTAATCAATCAGTTCAATCTCAACCCCTAGACTTTCTATAGCTTTATATGTACTATATGCCTGCAATAAAGAGCCATAATTTTTTGTATTGTGTATTGTAATTAATCCGTAACGCATACTATTCCACTTTCATATTTAATTCATTAAGTTCATTTTTATCTAAAAGCATTATTATATTGGCTCCAAAGGAAAAAATTATAAACAGTAATGCTTTTGTCATTTGAACTTCCGTAAGCATAATCAGGAAAAATGATACCATTGCACACATTGTAAGTTTCCCGATTTTTGTTTTCCTTACCTTATTAATCATGCGTCCTGTCTCAAAACTCATGGCTGCAAATAAGGCAAATGAAACCACTCCGCCTTCACTTAGTACATTAAGTATCTGGTTGTGAGCTGATATTACCCTAGTATTATACTCAAATCTTACAGCAATACCACCGCCGCCGGTAATACCCCACCCCAATATGGGATTTTCTAAAAAATGTTCAATTGCGGTAGCCCAAATAGTCGTTCTGTTATCAAATGACAGGTCTCTTTCCAGTACCTCAATAAGAAAATAAGACAAGAATGGTATATGGTACTGAACATTGTATATCACAATCGCAACAAATACTATAGCATAAATTATAATAAATGTCACAAAATTAAATATCTGATTTTTGTTAATAAATATAAGGTATAATGCTAAAAATACAGTTATAGTTACAATACCTGTTGCAACATTTGCATCAATAACTGTGATATATCCAACAATAATAGAAGCAATAGTAACAGGGGAAATAATTTTATTCTTCTTATAAATATCATACAATAAAGATAAATACAATTCTGTAATAATAAATGGAGTAAATGCTATTCTTATTCCTAAGAGATAATAAACTGAACGGTCATTATATTCTCCAAATCCTTCCGGAATTGCTAGCATAAGCACCATGTTAATTAAGAGAAATATAAACAGTACATTTCTCAATATTCTTATAGTGTCTATTGGATTTTTCTTAATTGCCCACTGAATAAATACTGTTACTGCAATTGCCTGAACTGAGTAAACAATAAATGTAGTATACTGCTGTGAGCCAAGAAAAGTAGATATACCTAAGAATACGTAAAATAAAACAACTAAAAATGTATATATGCTAAATCTTTTATTCAATATTATATGCGTGCCGCAATATGCCACAATCATTGCTTCAATAGCATCAACAACAAGTGCAACTACATTAATATTCTTCAAAAATGCTGATGAACCAACCGTAAAACATATGGCAGCTATATAACAAAATATAGAAAATTTCTTTATTTTCACTATTATTTCTCCTGATAACTATTTTCATTTATTCGGACTCTCTGCCTCTTTAGTTTTTTTACCAGGCGAATAAGTCCCAATTTTGACATTATACCTTTTGTCCTCTCAATTAAAATGTCCTTATATGTAATTGCACTGACCTTATTCATTGCTACATCAATTGGATATTCTTTAATATATTTATAGAATTCTTCTCTGCGTGCATTAGGTTTTGCACTATAATTTACCATAACACCATTCTTACTAATCAGTTTATCAATATCAACTTCCCATACTTTCAATCGTGTTCTGATTTTATCAAAAACTATTTTTCCCGTTTCACTATTTATAAAAATGGACGAATATCCCTTATTATCATCCTTTTCGTGTGTAATTGCTTCAAATTCATAACAATCAAACATAGTAATATCACTTTGCCGTTTTATGCCCTTAAAATAACATTCTCCACAAGATGGCCTTGAAGCCAGTTCGCTTACAAAAGCCTTCATCATAGGATCAATACGTCCTGAGCCATACCATGTTTTTCCATTGTCAAAATCTATTTTCATAGTCGTGGCATGATAACCATAAGTTTTATTTTTAAACTTTGCTCCGATAATTTTTGAATTATATTTGTTTTCCATCATTGATATATAATTTTCCCAAAGCATTGGTGATGGAACTCCACGACAGGCAAAATCCACACATATAAGATTTTGTGGTTTCCTTCCCAAATATGCTAATAATCCCGACACCTGGCATGGTGTTCCTGTAAACAATACTTTGCTTCCTGACTCCAGAAGTTTTTTAATTTCTTTAAATGTATCACCTAGTCTGGTTTGAACAAATTTCGAACCTCGCATTTTAGAAACTTCTTCTATGGTAACAGCCTTTTGACATACAACATTCATATTATCATCATATCCTGCCCCGTATACTACAGCTCCTTTTTCCAGACAATATTCAGCTATTGCCGTAAACATTCCTCCTGATGTACTGTCACGCACTATATCATCATTATAAAATCTTACAATATATCCTTTTGGCATTGCCATTTCTACTTTACTGCCATTATCAGACTTTCGGCAGGCAATCGGACAGACTTTTTCACATAGCCTGCAATCTATACATTTATCCATATTGACAGCAGGATATAAAAATCCTTCTGTATCCGGTGTCATGTTAATTGCATTAACCGGACATATATTGTAGCAGGCTGTACAGCCACAGCAGTCTGGTCTTTCTTGAATATTTATCATTCTAATCTCCTAAAGCATGTTTACATCATTAAATCAAATTCAGCTTTCTACCTACTTCAAAATAGTAATTTTGAAAATGCTCTACCATACTCTCCTGGTCAAAGCCTGCATTCTTCAATTCCTCTCTATTGTCCCGTCTTTCCACATTTTTATATGATAAAACCGTCTCTGCCCACTTATGCGGAGGTTCACTTAATGATATATAAGAAATATTTTCTGTCACACCTACTTCTCTCGTAATCGTGTTGGCAAATACTACCGGCAATCCTGAGGCCTGTGCTTCAACTCCTGCAACAGGAAGCCCTTCATAATGAGACGGCATAATAAATACATCCATAACATTATATATATTTTGCATTTCATCTGAAGCACCCAGAAATGTAACAAACCCTTCCAGTCCTAATTTATATACTTTATCTTTTATCTGCTCCTGCAGTTCTCCCTCTCCACAAAGCACTAAAACTGCGGTTAAATCTTTTTTATGAATTTCATTAAAAATATCAATCAGATAGCTATGATTTTTCTGGTAAGTAAACCTGCCTGCATGCCCAACAACAAATTTCCCCTCATAACCCAATTCTTTTCTTAACTTATTTCTAATTTCTTTGTCATAAACAAACCTGTTAAGATTAATTCCATTAGGCATAAAATAAAACTTATTATTGTCAACTATAGATTTGGGAAAAGTAAATTTCGCTGCAAGAGTAGAACACGCCCAGAAATCATCTGCAAAAAAAGGAATAAAAGGTTTGCATAATTTATTAATCAGGCTGACCCACCTGCCTTCATTTGACATTCCGCTGTTGTGGCTATGATATGTAACGTATTTTACACCTCCCATACGTGCTGCAATAATCATAAGAAGCACCTTGGGAGCACCACAATTGAAATGTAAGATTTTAATATCGTTTTCTTTACATACCTTTGCCAGAACAAATAATCTGCAAAATCCACGCAGTGGACGAAACTTAATATTATCTGTAGAGGCTATTATTTTTTTTGACCCTAGAGCTATTGCCTCATCTTCCTGAGGTTCATGTCTGTTATGAAACACAAGATAATCAAAGTTAATTTTATCTCTGTCAATATGCCTTTGTATGTTTAGCATTAGTCCTGTTATGCCTCCTACACCCAATGGTGCAACTACAGCTATACGCAATGGACCATGTTCTGATTTTCTATCTGTTTTCATACATTAACCCTTCAAATGCCTTATCCAAATATTCCTTTGTATTAGCAAGCATCTTGTCTACATTATTTCTGACATTATTGTAATCAATTACAGTATTAAGATTTTCTTCTAAATTACCTTTATACCGTCTGTGTTCCAAATCTAAATTTTTACAAAACGAGTCTATTCTTGAATTTTTTGAATAGGACACATTGGACTGATATCTGTTAAAAACAACAAACTCTTTCTCATGCAATACTGAAAATACTGCTCCGTGAAATGAATCAGTCAGTATATATTGTGCATTTCTTAAAATATTAAGAAATTGTGCTGGTGTAATATCATAAGGAGCAATATCTCCAAAATTCTCATCAGCAGGTACATACTCATCAACATGACGCAGTGCCACTATAGGTAATCCTTTTTGCTTTGATAATTTATTTGCTTCTTCTCTGTACTTTGAGTCTGTACCTAAAAAATAAGCAAAAATATATGGTTGTTCATAAATATTTTCCAGCGGTATGAGTTCTTCCCATTCCTGTTTATTTAACATTAATACGGGGTCTGCGATAACCGGAACATCACGTCCGGTCAGTTCCTGTACTATTTCTTTTCCTCTGTTTTCACGCATACTGATAAAGTCAATTCTATTCAAATACTCTGCAGTTCTGGACTTTTGATACCATGGAATATTATTAACACCAAAACTTGAGGCAACTGAAATTTTTCTTATATCGTCCGGAACAAATTGCAGATTAAAAAAGTTAGTCGGCAATCCGGATGGAGACCATAGTTGGTCACTCCCAACAACAACAGCAGCATATTTCTCTGCTCCCTTACACAAAGCCTTATATCCAACATATATCTCTGAATATCTGCTGTATGTTTTATCTGCATATGTAGAAAATGCATTAATCCTGGCAATTTCATTTGGTTTAAATTCAGGATGCTTATAATATGCTATTTTCTTTTTAATTTTGTGCATTTTATCACTAATAAGTATACTATTAAAAAGTCTCGGAATATATTTTATTTTTGTAAAAATACTATTCTTCTTTTTATATCGTATAAGTTCATAATCTATGCCCCGCTTATCCAGTTCTTTGCATAAAGCCTGAGCCTGAAGCAACCCTCCGTAATTAGGCTGGGCATATTTCATACACACACCAATCATATCTGTACCTTTCTCTTGTTTACTCTGCGCCCCAAAAATATTTTTCTATCTCATTAACATCATTATTGTTATGTGGCATATGCTTTTGAGCATTAATTCTCTTTTCAAAAAGTTTATCTACCCTGCCAATTACCCTTGCAGGATTACCCCCTACTATTGCTCCTTCAGGAACATCATGCGTCACTACACTTCCTGCCGCTATAATTGAATTAGCTCCAATATGTACGCCATACATTATTATGCTGTGTGAGCCTATCATAACATTATCGTCTATCTGTATTTTATTAAAATAATATCCTGCCTTATCCTGTGATGTGTCAAAGTGTTTACTGCCATTAAATAGTCTATGTGCTAAATCATGCGTTATAAAATCAACTTTTGCACATACAGTAACATTATTGCCTATAGAAACACATTTAAGTTCTGCAGGCACATTGAAAGGATGCCAGTAACAGTTCTCCCCAAATTTATGAAACAAACCTGATTTGCGAATAATATCTGCTCTCTTTTCTCCTCCTGATGAAGAAAAAAAAGTTATAATAAATTTGAGCATTAATAGTTTTCTCTTTTTCCAATTATTCATTCTTGCTGTCTTCCTCACTGTATAATCCAAAATCCACCCCAATCAGTAAGTGTCTGTCCCTTTCTTCAACTGGTGGTAATTGCATATAATCTCCATATAAATGAGTCAGATATTCATCCACTGCCTTTACTGCCATAAATTCTTCTCCCTCAAAATTGATTGGCGCAAGATTTTCTATCCACTCTCGTTTTAATGCTTCTTTATCATAATCATAAGAACCATCTGTTACTATATGAGTAGTAATTTCATTGTTATATTTAATTTGTGCTTTATAGTAATCTGCCTTCACACTTTCATAATCAAAAAACTTTGAAAAAATCAGAAATGTATAATACTTTAAGGCTTGTTTGGGAGTTTCTTTCATTATTTTGCCAAGACCTTTTTTTATCCAAAGTATTCTTTTACATATAAAATAAGTCTGTTTTTGTTTTTTCCTTGCCTTGGCATCATTAGGAACACTGTCATATGGGAAAATATCTACAAATATTCCTTTATGCATATCAACACCTTCTGAAAATTTTTCCAGAAATATTGTTCCATTAAGCTTTATTTTTGCAAAAGAAAACGGATAATTTTCGTCAGTATCCCATGTCTGCAAAAAAAATTCATCCCCCAAATCCGTCTCGCATGCTTTCAAAAATCTATCGTAATCATAACGCAACATACCCATATCCATATCATCATCCCATGGGATAAATCCGCCATGTCTTACAGCACCCAACAAAGTTCCGCCCGTAATAAAATAGTTAATATTGTTTTTTTCACAAATGCGTTTAATTTCTACAGCTATCTTCAATTCTAGTTTATGAATTAACTGCAGTTGTGGGTTAACTTCATTATTAACCTCTGCATCTTCTTTGACATATTCCATATTATTTATCCTTTAACTGAGCTGCAATATCAGCACTGACTATTTCTTCTCCACTCTTATCCTTCAACTGTTCCATTGAAGCAGCACTAAGACCATTATTAATATCGGCACACATATCGCATGTGCTACATGCATCCAGTTCTTCTTTTGTTATCTTACCATCACGATAATCTCTTACTACTTTATTTTCATACATACTATATTTTTTCTTTTTAAAATATCTGAAAAATTTGTGACGTATAACCCACCATACAGGAACCCATATATATTTATGCATAGCAGGAGAAACTGAACCTATCATCCAACAATTCCGGTCACAACATCGAACATTCTTTCTGACATTTTCTGCCTGAGTGCTATTCCAAAGTTCGTCCCATGTCTGAGAATTCAGATTACCCATAACTTCTTTATCTTTAGTTCCGTTACATGGCATAACATCCCCATATGGATCTATAAAAAATGTGTCAAAACTCATATCACAAGGCAATAATCTTTTTTGTCCATAAATATAATTTATAAGTCCATGATTAAAATACGCTCGGAACCACTTTTTTGGACTATTTGAATTTAGAAGTTTATTGATTAGTTCCTCAAAATTCTCAGCCACCATAGCCCGGTCTTTGATAATGTTTTTAGCTTCTACAAAATAAAAGCTGTTATGAAGACTGGCTGTAGCAAACTCCATGCTCATTTCATCTGATATATCATAAAGCGGAACCAGATCTTTTGCATTTTTATCCTGTACAGTCATGCCAAACCCGACATCCTTCATACCCATTTTAACTAATTTTTTCAGGGTATTATACCCTTTGTTAAATCCATCTTCCAATCCTCTTATTTCATTGTTGGTCTTTTCCAGGCCTTCAATGGAAATACGAATACCTATCTGCGGAAATTCTTTACATAAATCTACTATTCTGTCTGTAAAGAAACCATTGGTAGAAATGACTATTCTGTCGCTCTTTTTATATAATTCTCTTACTATATCTTTTAAGTCAGTTCTTATAAAAGGCTCTCCACCTGTGATATTAGTAAAGTACATTTTGGGAAGTTTCCTGATAGTTTCAATTGAAATTTCTTCATCAGGTTTTGATGGTGCTTTATATCTGTTACACATTGAGCACCGTGCATTGCATCTATATGTAACAATTACTGTTCCGTTTAATTTTTTTTCTGCCATATATGACTCCCTATTTATAGATATTAATAATTTTTCCGTAATACTCGTCTATTGTATCAAACATAATATTGCGGCAATTATCACTAAATTTTTTCATACGTTCTTCATCAGACATAAGGTCTTTTATTTTTTTCTTTAAGTCTGATGCGCTTCCACTTTCAAACAACTCTCCGGTCTCCTTTCCCGCCTCAGTGCAAATAAGTTCTGGTATTCCTCCTATATCTGCTCCTAATACAGGTGTTGCATACATCTGGCTTTCCATAACAGAGAATGGACAATTTTCATACCATTCCGAAGGGTAAATACTAAACTTTGCTTCGCGGATGAGCTGTTCTAATTCTTTGCCGCTTTGAAACCCGACGTTTTTAATATTGTCTATGTTGTTGATACTTTCTTCTAATGGTCCTGTGCCGGCAAAAATAAATTGAATGTACGGAAGATTCCTACACACTTCTATAAGTGTATTTACTCCTTTTTCCTCTGAAAAACGTCCAAAGTAAAGAACGTACTTTTTCTTCTTAGTATCCTTCCATTCGACCTTGTCTATAAAATTATGCAGTACTATTGTTTTATCTTTAAATAACGGATTTGTATCCATTTTTGTTTTCATAAATTCTGAACAACAGATAATAACATCAATATATTTATATACACCTTTTATTTTCCAAAAAACAGCTTCCATTGTACCTATCAATGACTTTGCCATTGAGCCATGAATACATTTTCCTTTTGTACAATTAAGAAAATGTCCTCCAATACACCTTTCACAATTATTATGTGTATTGGGATTGTTTAACATATGATTTGGACATATTAATTGATAGTCATGTGCTGTAAACACTATTTTACATTTATGACCTGTATCTCTACTCCATTTTTTAATTTCAAGAATTACAGATGGTGTTAATTGATAATTAAAATTGTTAAGATGGCAAACATCAGGACAAAAATCATCCAACACATATCGGATTTTTCTACGTGCTTCACAAGAATAAATCGTCTTTAGCGGATATGTAAGTTTAGATAATTTTGAACCTGTATGAAAATCCATATCAGAAGTATACATATTTACATGATTAGAAACGCAACGTCCTTCATGCTCCATACCAAAAAACTGAACTTCATGTCCCATTTTTTGTAAATATTCACCTAGTTTAAAAATATATGTTTCTGAACCACCATTAGGATATAAAAACTTATTAACAAATAGTATTTTCATTTTTACCTCTTGTTGCCGTTATATAATTTAAGAGTTATATCAACAATATCATCCCAGCTATATTTATTGATAATAAATTCTGAAGCATTTTGCTGATACTTTTTTACCGTTTCAGGATTATCCAATAAATATTGCAATTTGCTCTGTAAATCTTCTATATTACCTTTTTTAAACAACACGGCTTTATCTTCAACAACCTCTGAGTTTTCACATATATCAGATACCAGGCAGCAATTTCCATAACTC
>JBJEMK010000098.1:0-12443 GCA_051879635.1 Eubacterium sp. | reverse complement strand
TCGCGAGAGAGTTCGCAAGCGAACTCTTTGTTCTATCATAGGAAAGTTCTTTGAATTTCCCTATGATATAAAAAACGCTCCGCTAAGGATGCGCAGCTCGCAGAGAGGAAGTTATGCTGACGCAACCGCTCGCGCGCGAAGTGTCGCGAGCGACACTTTGTTCTGGTTATTAAGGAGGTTGTTATGGAAAGATATTTGGAAATTACAAATGTTCATGGAAGAGAAATATTGGATTCGAGGGGGAATCCGACAGTTGAGGTAGAAGTTACTGTTATGGGAAAATACAGAGGAAGGGCAGCAGTTCCTTCAGGAGCCTCAACAGGGCAGTTTGAAGCTATAGAATTAAGAGATAAAAAAGAAAGATATGGTGGTAAGGGTGTAGAAAAAGCAGTTGAAAATGTGAATAATCACCTTGCAAAAGCTATTATAGGTAAAAATGCTTTAAAGCAAAACGAGATAGATGCTATTCTTATAGAAACAGATGGAACTGCAAATAAAGAAAAAATGGGTGCTAACGCTATATTGGGAGTGTCAATGGCAACTGCAAGGGCGGCAGCAACTGCATCAGGAATGCCACTGTACAGATATCTGGGAGGAATAAACTGCAAAAAGTTTCCGGTTCCGATGATGAATATATTAAATGGTGGAGTTCATGCAGATAATACGGTTGATTTTCAGGAATTTATGATAATGCCTGTTGGTGCAAAATCATTTAAAGAAGGACTTAGAATGTGTGCAGAAGTATATCATACATTAAAGCAGATTCTGAAAGAAAGAGGCCTTTCTACAGCAGTAGGTGATGAAGGTGGGTTTGCACCGGATTTAGCTGATACAGAGGCTGTACTTGATACTATTATGGATGCAATTAAGAAAAGCGGATATTTTCCTGATAAAGATATAAAGATTGCAATGGATGCAGCAGCAAGTGAATTATATTGTGAAGAAACACATAAATATCTGTTTCCGGGAGAAAGCAGGATGGCAGGAAGTAAAGTAGAAAGAACTGCAGAGGAGATGGTATCATATTACGAGCAGCTTGTAGCAAGATATCCTATATGTTCCCTGGAAGATGGTTTGTTTGAGGATGATTGGGAAGGATGGAAGGTTCTGACAGAAAAACTGGGCAAAAAAATACAATTAGTAGGTGATGATTTATTTGTAACAAATACAGAACGATTATCTAAGGGAATAGAGGAAAAGACAGCTAATTCCATTTTAGTTAAAGTAAATCAGATAGGAACGCTTACGGAAGCCTTTGATGCAATAGAAATGGCAAAAGAAGCAGGATATACTACGGTTATATCACATCGTTCAGGAGAAACAGCAGATGCTATTATTGCAGATATAGCAGTAGCTGTTAATGCAGGACAGATAAAGACAGGAGCACCTTGTAGAAGTGATAGAACCGAGAAATATAATCAGCTATTGAGAATAGAAGAACAGATGGATAAGCAGGCTCAATATAAAAATCCGTTTATAAAGGCTTGATTTCATTGAATTTATATGTTAATATTACTCTGTTCGATATTTAGGAGGTGCAATCCATGGCGATTCATGAAATATTAGCTATTATTATGATTCTTATATGTATAGCTTTAACAGTTATAGTATTAATGCAGGAAGGAAAGTCGGCAGGTCTCACAGGAGCAATCAGTGGTGCTGCTGAAACTTACTGGGGAAAAAACAAGGGACGTTCAATGGAAGGTGCTCTTGAAAATGCGACTAAGATTTTAGTACTTTTATTTATTGTATTAACTATAATTCTTAATATGGTATATGTAGCTTAAAGCTGCCGATTACCTGAGACAAAAGAAGGCACATATAAGAATGAGTGTATGTCAGTCATTTTTATATGTGCCTTCTTTATCTTGTATCATATAGCAATAGAGCATAAAATGCCTGAAGTAATAAATAAACTCCAATAGAAAGACGAGGAACAGTATGAATCAGGAACAGATGGAAAATAGAAAAAAATTAATATTAGATCTTATGAGCAGTGATTTATATGTTCCAATGAAAATAAAAGAACTTGCAATTATGATGGATATTGCAAGAGAACAGAGACCTGAGTTAGAAGAAGTTCTGGATGAACTTATGTATGAAGGCAAGATTGAACGTTCAAAGCGTGGAAAGTATAGCATTTCTAAAGTGAAGATATACACAGGTATATTTGAAGCCAATGAAAGAGGTTTTGGATTTTTAAGGGTAGAGGGTGAAACTGATGATTTTTTTGTTTCAGAAAAGAATGTAAATGGTGCATTTAATGAGGATACAGTTCAGGCAGCACTTATACCGGGTGTAAAGGGAAAGAGACGTGAAGTCAGAATTATAAAAATACTTTCACATGGTATAACACAGGTTGTAGGTATGTATCAGAAAAGCAGAAATTTTGGTTTTGTAATACCTGATAATAAGAAGATTGCCAGAGATATATTTATACCTGTTGAACATTCCATGGAGGCAGTAACCGGACATAAAGTTGTAGTAAAGATTACAGACTATGGTAATGATGTAAAGAAACCGGAGGGCATTGTAACCGAAATAATAGGACATATAAATGACCCGGGAACAGATATAATGTCAATTATAAAGGCTTATGATATTCCAACAGAATTTTCAAAGGAAGTAATGCAGCAGGTTGAGGCAGTTCCGAATGAAGTTACGCAGGAAGAAATAAAAGGAAGAGAGGACCTTAGCAATCTAAAAACGGTTACGATTGATGGAGAAGATGCAAAGGACCTTGATGATGCAATAACGCTTACCAAGGAAAATGGTATTTACAGGCTTGGTGTGCATATTGCAGATGTTTCACATTATGTACCGGAAAGAAGTCCTCTTGATAAGGAAGCTCTAAAGAGAGGGACTAGTGTATATTTAGTGGACAGGGTTATACCTATGCTTCCACATAAACTTTCTAATGGCATATGCTCATTAAATCAGGGAGTTTACAGGCTGGCATTAAGCTGTGTTATGGACATAAATGAGCAGGGGTCAATTGTCGGTCATAAAATTTCTCAGACAGTGATTAAAGTTGACAGGCGTATGAGTTACACAGAGGTTAAGAATATTTTAGAGAATACGGCATCGGCAGAGCTTATTGATGAGTGTAAAGAACTGATTCCGATGTTTGAGCTTATGCAGGAGCTTTCAGAGAAGCTGCGACATAAGCGTCACAACAGAGGTTCAATAGATTTTGATTTCCCGGAAAGTAAGATAGTATTAGATAATGAAGGAAAGCCGATAGACATTAAACCATATGACAGAAATGTGGCAACTAAAATTATAGAAGATTTTATGTTACTTGCCAATGAGACTATAGCAGAAGATTATTTCTGGCAGGAATTACCATTTGTATACAGAACGCATGATAAGCCTGATTCAGAGAAAATGTTGAAGCTGGGAACATTTATAAACAATTTTGGATATTCCATAAAGTTTTCTAATGATGAAGTGCATCCAAAAGAATTACAAAAGTTATTGGAATCAATTGACGCAACACCGGAGGAGGCACTCATCAGCAGACTTACATTACGTTCAATGAAGCGGGCACAGTATTCACCTGAATGTCTGGGACATTATGGTCTGTCTGCCAAGTATTACTGCCATTTTACATCGCCAATAAGAAGATATCCTGATTTGCAGATTCATAGAATTATTAAGGAGAACCTTAATGGCGGACTGACACAGAAAAGAGTTGAACATTATACAGATATTCTGCCAAAGGTATCAACTGATTCGAGCAGAACGGAGCGCAGGGCAGATGAAGCAGAGCGAGATACTGACAAGCTAAAAAAGGTTGAATACATGCATGACCATCTGGGTGAAGAATATGAAGGAGTCATATCCGGAATGACTAACTGGGGAATGTATGTTGAACTGCCAAATACTGTAGAAGGTATGGTGCATGTAAATTCACTACGAGGTGATTTTTTTGAATATAATGAAGAAACATATGAAATGGTAGGACAGTCAACAAGAAAACGGTATAAATTAGGGCAGGCAGTCAAGGTTGTAGTAGTAAGAACTGACAAGCTTTCCAAAACTATAGATTTTGAACTTGTAGAGTGATACAGCAGAAGTAAGGAGTAGAAATGTCACAGGAATCAATAAAACTTATAGCAAATAATAAAAAGGCAACATTTGATTTCTTTATTGAAGAAAGATATGAGGCAGGAATTGTGCTGCATGGAACCGAGGTGAAGTCATTAAGAATGGGCAAATGCAGCATCAAAGAATCATTCATAAGAATTGAGAATGGTGAGGCTTTTGTGTATGGAATGCACATTAGTCCATATGAAAAGGGCAACATTTTTAATAAAGATCCGTTGCGTCCGAAAAAGCTTATGTTTCACAAGTATGAAATAAATAAAATGTCGGGTAAAATAGCAGAAAAAGGATATACCCTGGTTCCGTTGAAGGTTTATTTTAAAGGAAGTCTTGTAAAACTGGAGATAGGCGTGGCACGAGGCAAGAAATTATACGACAAACGTCAGGACATAGCTAAAAAAGACCAGCGTAGAGAAGCTGAAAAAGATTTTAAGGTGAAAAATTTGTATTAATAAGGTGACATTAATTGAATGTCAGATCATTATGGAGCTTTGAATAAATTTAAATCTGGAGGGCTCATTGTAAAATAGACAAACATTAAAAATATGAATTCTATAAGCACAATGCCAAGCCCGGGAGAAATAAATTTAAGGGAAAAATCTTTTAGCATAATGTATATGATGATATAACCGATTATTGTGGCAATTACAAATATTGAAATGTCTACCCATAAAATTGATTTACCGATAATTCCGGTATAAGTATAAAACAGAATAATAATGGCAGCCATTGCAGATACTATGCCAATAGCTGTTGCTGTTGAATAATTAGGGTAAGTATGACCTGATTTGAAATAGTAATATATTGCGTAAATAATCATAGGATAAAATACAAGTTTTAAATGTTCCCATGTGCTTTCATTTACGGGAGCAAATATACTTACAGCAGGATTATGGTTAAACCAGTCGTATAAAAAGTGCAGTAAAGAACCTACTATAATTGTAAATATTATTCCCATAATTGTAAATTTTTTTAATTTTTTGTTCATGCTCAGTCCTCATATTACGTATGTTAAATCTTAAAAATCATTACTATATAGGATATGAAAATCAGTATTTATTATGCAGAAATACCATAAACACAAACTGGTAAAACTGGCAAAATAGTAATTAAAACAATATATTGACAAAGCCAAATTAAATAGTATATTATTAGTAAGCTGGTGCAAATAATATGTTTGGGGTAGTACCGGTTTCGACAGGGATTTTGAATCTGGTGAAGCTATTCGCAGGTTGATGCGTCAAATCACAATTTAAAAATAAACGCTGAAAATAATAATTTAGCATACGCTGCCTAGTTGCAGCTGTCATTTTTAAGTCTCCTACAGCTTAAGAGTGGCATCAAATTCGTAGGGAACATTATCTGTTAAGCTTTGCGCAGGTAATAGATTTATGAAGCTACCAAAGTCGTGAGAGTGTTGGTTCCCGCACGACAGAGGGAATGTCAAATAATCAACTATGATAGTAGAAGAACAGTGGATGGATTTTTGGACACGGGTTCGACTCCCGTCTACTCCATTTTTCTTATCTGGCCGAAGCCCCCTATTTTACAGGGGATTCGGTCTTTTTTTGCAAAAAAATTAATGGTTACTCTTGGTTACTATTCTATTACACTTCTATTATGTCCATTGCAAGCTCCGGTAAATATATATATCAACATATCTTCCGTGAATGGATTATTTTGTGTGCAATGTAATAACGACGTATTGACAATAACAAAAATGGGGACTATAATAATATCAAAGGAAGGAGTGATATTATGGCAAATTCAAATGTAACAATGAGAATTGATGAAAATTTAAAAGCTCAATTACAAGATTTAATGTCAAATCTGGGAATGGATATGACAACATTCTTTACACTTGCGGCAAAACAAGCTGTAAGAGAACAGGCTTTACCATTCCAACCTAGAATGATTAACGAAAACTATGATAAAAAAGCATATCAGCATGCAATGAAAAATACAAAATACAATCATGAAGGGAAAGCAGTTGTTGAGAAAGATGATGAGTGGCGTGATGAAACAGAATGGGATGATATGTTTGAACAGATGAAAAAGGAAAGAGGTGTTTAATAATGTATAACAAAGGAGAAGTATGGTTTGTAGAGTTTCCTTTAGAGGAAGATAATTCTCAGACCATTAATAGACCAGTTGTAGTATTAGATGAAAACACTCTGGGGGTTTTATCTGTAAAAATTACAAAACATTTACCAAGAAAAGAAGATCCTTATGACACACCAATTATTTACTGGCAGGAAGCGAATTTAAGATTAGCATCGACAGCAAGAGTTTCTAAGGTGTTCCTTCTTAGTCAAGATAGTTTTATCTTTAAGATTGGAGATTTACATCAAGACGATTTAGAGCGTGTTGAAGAAATGTACCAAAAGTATTTAGAAGAGAATAATTTATAAATTATAAAGGGCATTAGTTGAAATATAGAGGTGTACAAATGAAAAATTTTCTAAAAGAATTTAAAGAGTTTGCTATGCGTGGAAATGTTGTTGACATGGCAATAGGTGTTGTGATAGGTGGTGCTTTTAGCAAAATTGTATCTGCATTAGTTGAAAATATAATAACACCACTTCTTAGTATTATTTTGGGAAGAATTAATATTACAGGACTTGCATTTAGAATTGATGAAGCAGGTATAACCTTAGCCTATGGTGCTTTTCTGCAGACAATTATTGATTTTATTTGCATAGCTTTTTCTATATTTCTTTTTATTAAGCTTATGAATAAGTTTCAGAAAAAGAAAGTTGAGGAGCCTGAACCGGAACCCGTATTAAGTAAAGAAGAAAAATTACTTACTGAGATACGCGATTTATTAAAAGAACAAAATAGTCAAAAAAGCAACCATTAATGGTTGCTTTTTTTGCACCTTTTTTATCTATAGAATATAATTGATATTTACAATCAGATAGTAATTTTAGTATAATCAAATTTGTTAGAATCAATATATATGAGTAAGAATGCGTTAGAAGGAGGAGAAGTAATGGATATGAAGAACCCATCTACTAATTGGTTAGGTAATACCGAAATATTCAGGGTAAATGCCATAGCACCACATTCTGACCACAAATTTTATGATAGTGTGGAGGCAGCCCGAAAAGGTGCGAAATTTTACGGAACAGAGAATTCCGATGAGGGCATGAATTTTAAGCAGAGCCTAAACGGTGAGTGGAAATTTTTCTATGCAGACAAACCTTCCAAGCGACCTGTAGATTTTTATAAAAAAGATTTTGATGACAGCAATTTTGACTGTATCGAAGTTCCCGGACACATACAATTGGCAGGCTATGATAAGTGTCAATATGTTAACAGTATGTATCCATGGGATGGATATGAGAAGCTAAAAGCACCGGAAGTTTCAGAAGAATTTAATCCTGTCGGAAGTTATATTAAGGAATTTACAGTTGATGAAGCCCTGCGTAATAAGAAAGTATTTGTTTCTTTTCAGGGAGTTGAAAATGCTTTTTTTGTATGGGTTAATGGAAATTTTGTGGGCTATGCAGAGGATAGCTTTACTCCAAGTGAATTTGAAATAACAGATTATCTGTGTGAGCATAACCGTATTTGTGTTGAGGTATATAAGAGAAGTACGGGATGCTGGCTGGAGGATCAGGATTTTTGGCGGTTTTCGGGAATTTTCAGAGAGGTATATTTATATGCAGTTCCACAAACACATATAAGAGATATTTTTGTAAAAACTGATTTAGAAGATAATTATAAATTTGCAACTCTTAACGCAGAAATGCTTATAGAGGGTAATATATGCTGTGCGTTACATGGGACACTCTATGATGCAGCAGGTAATGCAGTTGCTGATTCAGGTATTATTGAAGCAAATAATTTCTCCAAAGCTTTAATACAGATGGGAGTAAATAATGCCATGTTGTGGAGCGCAGAAAATCCATATCTGTATGATTTGATAATTGAGGTATTTGACAGCACCGGTAATATAACAGAGGCTGTATTTGTTAAGATTGGATTTAGAAAGTTTGAGCTTAAAGATGGAATTATGCATCTAAATGGCAGAAGGATAATTTATAAAGGTGTGGACAGGCATGAGTTTAACTGTAAAAGAGGCAGAGCTGTAACAGCAGAGGATATGATATGGGATGCCGTATTTATGAAACGCAATAATATTAATGCCGTAAGGACATCGCATTATCCAAATCAGACATTGTGGTATGAATTATGCGATAAGTATGGAATTTATCTTATTGATGAGGCAAATCTAGAGACTCATGGAACGTGGATGCAGGCATGGAAAATAAATCCGGAGAATGTAATTCCGGGTAATAACCTTAAGTGGCATGATATTGTTCTGGACAGGGCTGCAAACATGCTTGAACGTGATAAGAATCATCCAAGTATATTAATGTGGTCATGTGGCAATGAATCACATGGGGGCAGCGTAATATATGATATGAGCAGATTTTTTAAGAAACGCGATAATACCAGATTGGTACATTATGAAGGAGTATTTCACGACAGAACATATGATGATACAAGTGATGTTGAGAGCAGGATGTATGCTAAACCGGAAGAAATAAGAAAGTATCTTGCGACAAAACCACCCAAGCCATATATTAGCTGTGAGTATATGCATGCAATGGGAAATTCACTTGGTGGGATGAAATTATATACTGATATGGAAGATGAGTTCGAACAATATCAGGGAGGATTTATCTGGGATTATATTGATCAGAATATGGTTGAAACTGATGAAAATGGTAATGATGTTGTCAGATATGGTGGGGATTATGATGACAGACCAACAGATTACAATTTCTGTGGAGATGGTATTATTTTTGCAGACAGGACTTATTCACCAAAAGTTGCAGAGGTAAAATATTTATATCAGAATCTTCATATAAAACCATCCCGTAATTCAGTCACAATTGATAATCGTAATTTATTTACTTCAACTGATAAATATATTTTTAAAAAAATTGTTTTTATTAATGGTAAAGAAATCGAACAAGATACATTTGAAGCAGATGTATCACCACTTACACAGAAGACGTTCACTTTTGAAGAATTAGGGTGCAAATGCGTTGAATTTGATAAGGATGAAATAACAATTATAATCAGTGCACATCTAAAAGAATCAGAACTTTGGGCACAAAAAGGTTTTGAAGTTGCATTTGGTCAGTATGTTTGTGGAAATTACCACTTCGTAGAAAACAATATTGGTGATGTAAAAATTATTGATGGTGATTATAATCTGGGAATACACGGAAGTAATTTTTCTATGTTGTTCTCAAAGCAATCAGGAGGAATGATTTCCTTTGTATGTAATGGCGTTGAAATGATAAAGAAGATTCCTATGCCAACTTATTGGAGGGCACCTGTTGACAATGACTATGGTAATAAAATGCCATTTAAGAGTGGTATGTGGAGAACTGCATCATTAAGTCAGCTACCATGTAAATATGATATAAAATCATCGGATACGGGAATTGCAGTAACGTATGAATACCTGTTGTGGCCGGATTCGGATTACAAAACTATAGTCACATATGAATTTATAAAGAACAAAGGCCTAAAGATAAGGATGAATTATCCGGGAGTTAAAGGCGTGTCAGATATTCCGGAATTCGGACTTTCATTCAGCATACCAAAAGAATTTAAGAATGTACTGTGGTATGGTATGGGACCTGATGAAAATTATATAGACAGGAATAATGGTGTGCGTCTGGGAATACACGAAACTACCGCTCAGCAGTCACTTACTCCTTATGCTCTTCCACAGGAATGTGGAAACAGGACCGGCACAAGATGGCTTAAAATAACCGATGATGGTGGGAATGGTATGGCATTTTATGCAACAGATACTCCGTTTGAATTCAGCATATTGCCATATACTGCATATGAATTGGAAAATGCAGCACATAAAGAAGAATTGCCAAAATGCAGCACTACTACAGTAAAGATTCTGGCAGCACAAAAAGGTGTAGGTGGAGATGACAGCTGGGGAGCACCGGTTCATGATGAATTCACACTGCAGCCAGAAAAACCGATTACATTTGAATTTATGGTTCTGCCTTCTGATTTTGTGAAATTTCGTTGAAACATTTAGATAAAGCATAGTATTGTAAAGATTTATCTGATAAAATGTACGTAATTATAGGATTGGAGGTGCATTTTAATGGACAAACTTAAAATTCTTGTAGTAGATGATGAAAGCAGGATGAGAAAGTTAGTAAAGGACTTCCTTACCAAAAAAGATTATATTGTTTTAGAGGCCGGTGACGGCGAGGAAGCTATAGATATATTTTTTAATAATAATGATATAGCACTGGTAATTCTTGACGTTATGATGCCTAAGATGAATGGATGGGAAGTTTGCAAACAAATAAGAGAGTTTTCTAAAGTGCCTGTAGTCATGCTTACCGCAAAGGGGGAAGAGCAGGATGAACTGCTTGGGTTTGATATTGGAGCAGACGAATATATTTCCAAACCATTCAGTCCTAAGATACTGGTAGCAAGGGTAGATGCGTTACTTAGGAGAACCAATAAAATCGGTGTCGACCAGATTGTTAAGGCAGGTATTATTGAAATTAATAAAGCAGCACATATTGTTACTGTTGACGGTAAGACTGTAGAACTGAGTTTTAAAGAATTTGAACTTCTTACTTATTTTGTTGAGAATCAGGGGCTGGCATTATCCAGAGAAAAGATTCTTAATAATGTATGGAATTACGATTATTTTGGAGATGCAAGGACTATAGACACCCATGTTAAGAAGTTAAGAAGTAAAATAGGCCGTGCCTCAGAATATATAATTACAATATGGGGTATGGGATATAAATTTGAGGTAAATGAATGAAACATTCCATAAAGATTAAACTGGCATGTATTATGGTATCTTTGGTTGCGTTAATGTTTCTTCTTGTAATGGGTATTAATTCCCTATTTTTGGAAAGATACTATTCGCAGACTAAAGAAGCAGTACTTATGAATGTATATAATACATTGGAGAGTATTGCCGCTAATGATGAGAGCATAACAGCGAGTAATAACATAGGGACATTAAATAGTGCATGTGAGTCCTTTAATGTTACTTTACTGGTACTTAGCCCTTCGGGTGATTCAGTATATACCTATGGAGCCAGTGGAGTTCTAAAGATGAGGCTTGTGGAAACAATTTTTGGCCAGGATGCCAATAAATCTTCCAAAGTCCTGATGTCTACAGATAACTATAAAATGCTAAAGATTATAGATGAAAACAATCAGAACTATGTGGAAATGTCAGGCGTACTTGATGCCGGGGGCAATTATTTCATAATGCGCGTTGCTGTAGAGAGCATTAGGGAGAGTGTAGAAATATCTAACAGATTTCTTATGATTGTAAGTATAATAGGAGTGCTGTTTTCAATAGTAGTTGTTGTTGCGGCATCAGATTACTATACGAAACCGATACTTGAACTTGTTGGGATAGCCAAGAAGATGTCATCGCTTGATTTTGATATAAAATATAATGGACACAGAAATGATGAAATAGGAATTCTTGGCGACAGTATGAATGAACTTTCCAAGGAACTGGAAAAGAATATTTCAGAATTAAAAACTGCTAATCTGGAACTCCAAAAGGATATACAGCAGAAAACAGAAGTAGATGAGATGCGTAAAGAGTTTATTTCAAATGTGTCTCATGAATTAAAGACACCTATTGCTCTAATCCAGGGATATGCTGAAGGCCTCAAAGAAAGCGTCAATGATGATGATGAGAGCAGAGATTTTTACTGCGAAGTTATTATGGATGAAGCCAATAAGATGAATACAATGGTTAAAAAACTACTTACTCTTAACCAGATAGAATTTGGCAGTATGCCTGTATCAATGGAACGTTTTAATATTGTATCAGTAATTAACGGAGTATTAAACCGGGTAAAGCTTATGGCGCAGCAAGAGGGCATTACTATTGAATTTATCTGTGAAAATACGATAAATGTATGGGCAGATGAATTTCAGATTGAAGAGGTAATTACTAATTATGTAAGTAATGCAATAAATCATGTAAAAGGCAAAAAGATCATAAGAATATCTGTAATTCAGAATAAGGATAGTGTAAGAGTTAGTGTATTTAATACAGGAGACCATATTCCTAAAGAAGAACTTGACAATATATGGATAAAGTTTTATAAAGTTGACAAAGCAAGAACCAGAGAGTATGGAGGCAATGGAATAGGTCTTTCAATAGTAAAAGCTATTATGGACTCACATGGGAAACATTGCGGAGTGGAAAATGTTGATGGCGGAGTGGAATTTTGGTTTGATTTAGATAGTAATATGACAGCGAAAGGACAGACAAATGATAGCAATAATTG
>JBJEMK010000097.1:0-3090 GCA_051879635.1 Eubacterium sp. | reverse complement strand
TTGCACATTTTTTTTATGGCTTTATTAAACTTGTTAACATTTTTATTATTATATATATCGTCTTCAGATGACTTTTCTTCAGACACATGTAGTATTGAAAGAATATAAATTTCAGCATCAGGCTGTGAGTTTTTAATATTTGCTACAAAATCAGAATATCTTTCTTGAAAAGTATCTATGTATGGCCAGCCTAATTCGTTGAGGCCAAGCATAATAAACACTTTGTCAAAATTTTGATTTTCCATTGCACCAAATATGGTTTTATAGCGTCCTTTTATTTTTATAAACTTTTCATCATAAATTTTACTGAGAGAAAGTCCCTTTTTTACATAGAAAGTTCCGGTTGTGATTCCTGAATGCATATAAAAACCTTCCATACGTGAATCACCTATAAATAATGAATTTTCAAATTCTGAATCTTCTTCATTTAGTGCAGGAGAACTTGTAGTTTCTTCTTCTGCATCGGAAGATTCTGCAACATTTTGAGAATGTGTAATTTCTTCTATCATAACCTGGTGCGTTGAGGAAGGTTCAGAAACTTCATCCGGAGTTTGTAAAGAAATATTTTGTGTAATTAAAAAGAAAGAAAGAAATCCGATTAAAACAAAAAAAGATGATAATAATGCAGTTATTTTATTTTTGTTTTCCATAACCTGAATTTCCTCCTTGAAATATATAAACAACAAAAAATATGAATCGACATAATATGTCTAAAAATTACATATAAATGTTGTATTTATTATGATATAATAAAAGGCATAAATAAACAATAGATAAATTGATAAAAAAATAAAAAAAAATCAGGTATATTTTATGAATATTTGTGAATTGGAAGGAATAGGAAAGAAAACTGAAAAGATTTTTAACAGTATAGGCATTTATAGTGGGGAAGATTTGATTGAATATTATCCCAGAGATTATGAACTTTACAACAAACCGGTTTTGGTGAAAGATGTTAAAAATCAAAGAATATGTGCAATAGAAGGAGAAGTATGTAAAAAACCGGAGTTAAAGAGGGTACGAAGACTTAATGTGCTATCTGTATTTATATGTGATGATGAAGGCATGTCCATAAAAGCAACTTGGTTTAATCAGCCATACCTTGCATCAAAGCTGCAGATAGGTTCACGCTTTGTTTTTAGAGGTAAAATTACATCAAATATGGGAATGTATGTTTTAGAACAGCCACAAATATATCTGCCTGATGAATATAATAAAAAAATAAGATGTATGCAGCCTATATATCCGCTTGTAAAGGGGTTAAGTAACAAAACGGTTATAAAATCTGTAAAACAGGTTCTGGATAAAATTGAGATTTGTAAAGATTATATGCCTGTAGCAGTAAGACAAAAATATAAACTTATAGATGAATATGAAGCAATAAAAAAAATTCATTTTCCGGATAATACAAAAGATTGCGAGCAGGCTAGAAAAAGACTGGTGTTTGATGAGTTTTTCTTTTTCATCACTGCGATGAAAAGAGTAAAAATTGATACAGAGGCATTACAAAATCAGTATATTCTAAAACCATCACACATTACTGAAAGATTATTGAATAATCTTCCTTATGAATTAACAAATGCTCAAAATAAAGCATGGGAAGATATAGTATCAGATATTGGCAGCAATAAAGTAATGCTAAGACTTATACAAGGGGATGTGGGCTCCGGTAAGACAATAATAGCGATACTTGCGATGGTTACAGCTGCAGAAAACGGATATCAGGCAGCGTTAATGGCACCAACAGAAATATTGGCAAAGCAACATTTTAACAATATTAATGATATATTAGATGAAAGTGGCATAGATATAAAAACAGAACTTCTGACAGGTTCAATGACAACTAAACAGAAAGATGAAGCATATAGGAGAATAGAATCAGGAGAGGCTGAAATCATAATAGGAACACATGCTCTTATACAGGACAGAGTAACCTATAAAAATCTTGCAATGGTAATAACAGATGAGCAGCATAGGTTTGGTGTAAAACAACGTGAAAATCTGGGAAATAAAGGTAAGGTTCCACATACATTAGTAATGAGTGCAACACCTATACCCAGAACTTTGGCAATAATTATTTATGGAGAAACAGATATTTCAATTATAAATGAAAGACCTGTGGGCAGGCTGCCAATAAAGAATTGCGTTGTAGGAGCGGAGTCCAGGTATAAAGCTTATAAATTTATTCAGTCGGAGATTAGAAAAGGACATCAGGCATATATAATATGCCCTATGGTAGAGGATAGTGAAGCAATAGAAGGAGAAAATGTAATTGATTATACTGAAAAGCTAAAAAAAATTATGCCTTCTTCAATAAGAATTTCATATCTTCATGGAAAAATGAAAGCATCTGAAAAAAATGATATTATGAATCGGTTTATATGCAGGGAAATAGATATATTAGTATCAACTACTGTTATTGAAGTGGGCGTAGACGTACCCAATGCTACAGTTATGATGGTGGAAAATGCGGAACGATTTGGACTTTTTGCGCTACATCAGCTACGTGGAAGAGTTGGAAGAGGCAAGGATCAGTCTTATTGTATTTTTATGAATGGTTCAGATAAGCCGGATGCAAATGAAAGACTGGAAATATTAAATAAATCTAATGATGGATTTTTTATTGCTAATGAAGATTTACGACTTAGGGGGCCGGGAGACTTGTTTGGAATACGTCAGAGCGGTGATATACAGTTTAAGTTAGGTGATATTCTGACAGATTCAGATATTATAAAACAGGCATCAGAAGTTTCAGATTTGTATCTGAAAGATAAATTAGAATATATTGATGATAATGAAAAGAAATATCTTGAAGATGTTATGAGGAAACATATTAATAAATGTATACAGAGCATAAATCTATAATTGACAAAAGGCATACTCGTGTTATCATAAGTAAGGATATTTTAATATTTGGAGGCAGAAAATGAATATAGTAGTGTTATGCGGAGGAATAAGTACAGAACGTGAAGTATCAATAAACACAGGAAGTATGATTTGCAAAGCATTAAGAAATAAAGGACATAATGCAGTAGTACTGGATGTTTATTTTGGAAATGAGAACAGTAATATTTTTAATGAGTCAAAAGT
>JBJEMK010000096.1:0-12582 GCA_051879635.1 Eubacterium sp. | reverse complement strand
AACAGTTTGTGATTGGCGGGATTAATCTGCTGGAGAAGTTTATGGAGTGGATTGGGGAAAAGGTCAAGGATGTTGGGAGAGGAAGGTGAGGTAGAAAAAATATGAGGTGCATATAATGATAAATGCACCTCATGAAGAAATTACATATCTTCTTTTTCGAGAAATTTTTTATAGTGAATCTTCATATATGCTTTCATTCTGTCGGACATAGTTAGATTGAATGAATCATACAGGTTAAGAGCGGCTCTTTGATCAGTATCAATAGAAGCTGAAATACAAATGTCCCCAGTATCTGGATCAAACGATATCTGATGACGGTCGAATAGAGCATCATGATTTGCACATAAGAGTAGACCGTTATTCGCATCAATACGTTCTTCTCTGGATGATTTAGACCATTCTTTGATATGACTGGCACGTAATACTGACGTGGTAGAAATATCACAAAGATTACATTGATGGCGTTCGAGAAGCAGCAGCCTTCGGAAAGAACCCTGTGAAACGCGGGTTTTTACAATCTTCTCAATGTCAGTCCCTGCACCTGGGTTGTTGTTGAGTGTATTCTGCAATGTAAAAGCATCGATATCATCATAACTTACATCTTTTGAAATGGTTTCGTACTGTATCTGATGCGCTAATACTGGATTATATGCAGGATTTAATGCCACGAAGTTTATATTCTGGTTGCCATACGTATTTGTAATGGAATATAAGTTAGCACAAAGTTCAGAAGGGACGAGAACAGCAACGTAGCGCAAATAATCATATCTTAGCATGACAAGGGCATCATCTTGGAATGCATATCTCTGAAGTCGGGTAAAAGCTTCTTCAGAATCGGGGATATTAATTTGGACTTGGTCACCTGTATGTCCATATTTTTTATAGGCAGAACTATGGAGTGCTAAATCCCAGTTTGATAAAAATGGAGGTAAGTTAGTTGTCTGGCGAACAAAATAGGTGTTCCCTTTTGCGTCAATTTGGCTTGAGGCATGGTCGATTTCATGAAGATATTTCAAATTGTTATCATATAAATCAATATCGATACTTTGAACAGATGTTGTGGTATTGTTCAATTCTTCAAAGAAAAATAGCATTCCCTGGCGCCCGGTAATATCTATATGGGTCTGATTGACAGTTGAAACTATATCTCCTGCATTAATTCTTCGTTTATCCTTTATAATATTCTGATTTGATAGTTTTTTGACCAATACTCCCTGGAAAGCGTCTGGATTAAGTGGTATACCGGGTACATTTATGAAATTCAAAAATCGGTTTAGTTCATTAATAATTTGTCTGTACATTCGAAAATTCTCCCTTCTATAGACTTGCCTATATTATATCAAGAGAACCTATATGTGTATACAGAAAGTTTTCTAAAATGCCTATTTACACCCTGATAAAAACATTATATAATATGTATATTAAACGGAGGAAAATGCAATGACAAATAAAAAGAAAAGTAATTGTGGTAGACCAGCAGGTCGAATAAAAACGGCGAAAATAGAAATCTCAATTGAACCGGCAGTTAAAGATGAATTTATGACATTATTGCGCAACGAAGGGAAAACTGCCTCTGTTGAAATTGGTTCTTGGATTAGAGAATACATAAAAAGTAACAAGCTAAAGGAGGAAGAATAGATGAAGGTAGTATCATTCTTCAGCGGACTTGGCGGGCTGGACAAAGGTTTTGTAGATACTGGCTATGATATTGTGTGGGCAAATGATTTTGATAAATATGCGGTGCAGACATATAAGGCTAATTTTGGCGAACACATTGTGTTAGGTGATATAAATGAAATTCCTTTAGAAGAAATACCGGATTGCGATGTGCTGATTGGAGGATTTCCATGTCAGCCGTTTAGTATGATGGGGCAGCAGAAGGGGTTTGAAGATACCAGAGGAACATTATTCTTTAGAATCGCAGAAATAGTGAATGATAAAATAGAAAAAGGTAAAAAACCAAAAGCTATCATTTTAGAAAATGTACGATCGCTAAGAACTCATAATAACGGAAAAACATATAAGGAAATCCATCGAGTATTGCAGGATGTATTGGGATATAAAGTATTTTGTGAAATATTAAATTCCGCAGACTATGGTGTTCCTCAAACTAGAAATAGAACATATATTGTATGCTTCGATAATCAAGCAGCGGAATACGAATTTCCAATGAAACAGGAACTCAATAAAACATTACAGGATCTGTTAGAACAGGATGTGGATAATAAGTACTTTTTATCGGACAAGATATTGCCTACAATATTATCCGATGGAACAGGTGGATATAAGGCAAAATCAGAGATAGATTTAAAGATTGCAAGACCATTATGTGCAACTATGGCAAAGATGCATAGAGCCTGTCAGGATAATTATGTAACACAAAAGGGAAGGGTAAGAAGACTTACACCAAGAGAGTGTGCAAGATTGCAGGGATTTGAGGATTCTTTTGAGATACCAGTGTCTGACTGTCAGGCATATAAGCAATTCGGTAATGCGGTCACAGTAAATGTATCAAAAGCAGTTGCCCAATCCGTAAAGGACACGTTAAAAAAACTTGGAGAGTGGGTAGATTAACATGGAATACAAAAATGACAAAAGTGAGTTTATAGCATTCGCTGAATCTGGACTGGGTGGTAAAAAAAGTACATCTATAGATGTATGTCTGGAACGCGTTACAAAAGTTATAGATGAAGAGTTTCTTTCAGCAAGAGCGAAGCAATACAGAGAGGATGTACAAAGTGACAATGAGCTTAAGGCAGCGTTTGAAAAACTAGCTGTTATTTGTAATGAAAAAGAACAGAATTGCGCTAAGTGTCCGGTATGCAAGTATTGTAATACTTATATTGAAAATGCAAGGAAGAACGTTAGCAATCGTTCTTTAAAGATGATTGATTTGTTTTGTGGAGCTGGTGGATTATCATTAGGGTTTTCACAGGAAGGATTTATAACAAGTCTTGCAAATGATATTCAAGACTGTTGTGTGGATACATATGCACATAATCATCCAGAGACACCTAGGGATCATATAGTGCTGGGAGATATCAAAGATGTAGTTAAAAATCTCGAGAAATTGTTGGATGGTAGAAGTGTTGATATTGTAGTTGGTGGACCACCTTGCCAGGGTTTCAGTATGGCTAACAGACAGCGCTTAATAGATGATCCAAGAAATTATCTTTATAAAAGTTACGTGGAGGTTGTGAAAAAAGTTCGTCCTAAGTTTTTTGTTATGGAAAATGTTAAAGGAATGTTGTCTGTGGCAGAACAGGTAAAAGAGGATTTTCGTAATATCGGCTATTCTGTAGAATGTCATGTTTTGAATGCTAAGGATTATGGCGTGCCTCAAAATAGAGAAAGGTTGATATATATTGGCAATTGCATTGGTATTGACAACGAAGAGATTTTCAGTGAGATATTTGCACTTAGTGAAAGTATTCCGGAACATAATCTTGGTGATGCTTTATTTGCGCTTAGGGAATTAAAAGCTTCCAGAATTAAGAATGCGACGGAGGCTGGTTCAGTAGAAAGTGGATATAAAATAGAGAAAAACAATATAACTGATACGAATGAATACATCTCATATATTAATCAAGGTAGAACGGTAGCTGTAGTATCAAATCACAAGGCAAGATACAATAATGACAGGGACATAGAGATTTATGGACGTATGGCTCAAGGAGACCGTTCAGATGATCCTAAGATTGCAGACATTATGCCATATGCCAGAAGGAATGATATATTTAAGGATAAATATTTCAAATTGGAAAATGACAAAATCTGCAAGACTATAACGGCGCATATGAAGTTTGATTGCAATATGTACATTCATCCCACACAGGCAAGAGGTCTTACTCCTAGAGAAGCTGCGAGAGTTCAGTCGTATCCTGATGATTATTTCTTTAGAGGAGCATATACCAAAACATATATGCAGATAGGAAATTCTGTTCCTCCACTTTTGGGAAGAGCAATTGCACAGGTGATTAAACGCTATATGAAAGGTGGTAATGTTTGATGAATTTTACAGAAGCAATGGAGATAATCAAAAATATAATCCCGAAATGTTCTGCAAAAGAATATGATGGAATAGTAGTAAAAAGGCTGGAAGCATCTAACACATTGGATGAGGGAAGAACTACAAATCAGACACATATTGCAATATCTGGTGAACAGATGGATATGTTCCCTTATCTGATGGCTGATGGCTATTTTAAATGCAATTATGATGATAGAGATGAGCAGTTGAAGAAATACTTCATAACACAGATACCACTTTATATTTATAAAGATAATATTTCATATTTGTCTAAAGGTGAGGAAAGTGGAATCGTTTTTGATGGAAATGAAAGCAGGTGTGTTCGGGCCAGCATAGTAAGAAGCCGCAGAAAAGAACAGGCTGATCAGGTACAGTTGTCACTTACTACTATAGATGACCCGGATTTCGTGATATTTAGAAAAATGCTGCATACTGGCGATTATCTGGTATTACTGAAGCATAAAGAAAAACTGTTCTATGATTGTATTGGTATTAAAGCAGCTGATGAAACAAAAGGAGAATATCATCTTTCGGTGCTTAATAATAAGTTTTATAAATTGCCTACAAATACAAAAGTAGATATTAAAAAGCTTATTGAAATTAAAGATTCAAAGATTGAAAAGAGAGATTTTACAATTCAAGAGTTAGGCAGTATTCTTTTTGAAATGTATAGTAATGCAGAGGATAAGATGCAGGTGGCATCTATCCATATTTTCGGAATAAAATATGGAAAAAATATCATTGATAAAGAATTTAGAGCGCCAGATATTATTAAGGCAGCAGGATTGAATGAGTCGTATTCTACAGAATTACAAAAGGCTTTGAATATTTACAGATGTCTTAATAAGAATTCATATGGCATTTCTATTTCTGACGGGGATGAACCGAAGAAAGCAGAAAAAATATCTGGTGTGCGAAAAACTGGAGCTGAAAACATTCTTTTGTATGGTGTGCCAGGGGCTGGAAAGAGTCATGAAATAAAAACAAAATATTGCTCTGATGAAAAATATATGGAGCGTGTGGTATTTCATCCCGATTATATGTATTCGGATTTTGTTGGTCAGATACTTCCTAGAGTCGAAAAAGATGAAGCTGGTAATGATAAGCTGAAATATGTATTTACTCCGGGACCATTTACTAAAATGTTAAAGAAAGCAGAAAATGATCCCGACAATTATTATTATCTTGTTATAGAAGAATTGAATCGTGGCAATGCACCAGCAATATTTGGTGAGATATTCCAGTTGCTTGACCGAAAGGACGAAGATGAATTCCCTGCTGAAGAAGTGGGTGAGAGTGAATATGGAATTTCAAATTATGAGGTTGCAAAAGAAGTATATGAAAACGAAAAACATCCAGTAAGGATACCTTCAAATATGTATATTCTGGCAACAATGAATACTTCAGATCAGAATGTATTCACCTTAGACACTGCATTCCAGAGAAGATGGAATATGAGGCAAATAGAAAATAATTTTGAAAAATCTTCCCATTCAAAAGACATAATCGCTGGTACAAAGGTAAGCTGGGGTGCATTTGCCACAGTAATTAATGATATGGTTATTGACATTAATGTTGATATGGCAAGCTCTGAGGACAAGCGCCTTGGAACATACTTTGCAAAGAAAAAAGAATTGGAAGTAAGCAGATTCCCAGAAAAAGTCCTTAAATATTTATGGGATGATGCTTTCAAAATGGACAAGACTGCAATATTTAATGAAAATTGCAAGTCCTTGGAAGATGTTGTTGTTACTTATGAAACAGCTACAACTGATAAGCTGGCTGCAGTATTGAGATTAAGTGTATATGAAAAGATGATTTCGAAAATGCAGCAGAAGAATACAGAAAATGATGAAAACTAGGTGGTGATTTTTTGAGGGAAATAGATATTAGAAGTAAATGCAGAGTGAATTCTAATCGTGAAATGGATACCTTTGTAGGATTAAGATGTGATGATGGTGACATTAGTATCAATTTCCCGATGGGTTACCATATATCAGAGGATAACAAGGAACTGAGGAAGGATATTATATTGCTATTTACGACGCTTGCTGCAAATACAGAGCGTAGAGAATCAGAGCTGCTGGCACAAGGCAGCAGCTTTGATGAAGTAGAATTTCCATTGCAATCATATATTTACCTTATCAAAGATTTTTTTGCAAGAGGATATTACAGGGAACAGGAAGTTTCATATAAGATTGCAAAAACAGGAAAGGTAAACTGGAACAGGACAATAAAAACTCAAAGACCATATGTACAGGATACGGATGTGTTTTATCTTGACTTCGTTACAAAGAAAAATAGTATAAAGGAAAATGAACTGATTACGTTAATACATGAGTATTGTGTGTATGAGAGCATTGAACGAATCGGATGGCTTTTTACAAAAATGATGCCAAAGAAACCACGAATAGTTAAGCGGGAAAGAGTCTTCCGGTCAGTTCTTAAAGAAAAGATTGCAAATACATTTAATGATAGAAACAGAATGTTGTTCAGGCATATGTTGGCAATAATTGATTTTGAAGGTAACAAAGATTCTGATAAGAACTACCGGTATGGAACCTATCGTTTTGAGTATGTTTGGGAAAAAATGATTGATAAAGTGTTTGGTGTTGAAAATAAAGCTGATTATTTCCCAAAGACAGCCTGGTATGTGAATGGAGATAGATATGACAATGCTTCGTTGGAACCAGACACGATTATGTTGTGCGGAAGTAATGTATACATTCTTGATGCAAAATATTATAAATTCGGAGTGACTGGTAAAGCATGGGATTTGCCAGAATCTACATCAATTAACAAGCAGATTACATATGGAGAATATGTGGCTAATGAAGAAAAGTTTAAGAAAAAACATGGCAACAACATGAAGGTATATAATGCATTTCTTATGCCTTTTGATTCTTTAAAAAGTAAGTATCCTGATAATCCAGAAATGCTTAACGTAGGTGAGGCAGTTAGTAACTGGAAAGATAATTCTGAAGAATATCAAAAGATTCAAGGCATTCTTATAGATGTTAAGACTTTGATGAACATAAATGTGCGGCAGGAAATGAAAGAGATAGAAAAACTGGCTGAGTTAATAGAAAACTGATTGTTGAGGTGATTTTGTGGCAGATGTTTTAACAAAAGAACAGCGACATAAGAATATGAAAAATATCCGTGGTAAGGATACAAAAATTGAAGTTATATTGAGAAAAGCTTTGTGGCATAAAGGATATCGGTATCGTAAGAATTATAAAAAACTTCCAGGAAGTCCAGATATTGTACTTACAAAGTATAAGATAGCAATTTTCTGTGATGGCGAATTTTTTCATGGGAAAGATTGGGAAGTCTTAAAACCAAGACTGGAAAAAAGCAATAACAGCGAATTCTGGATTAGCAAAATATCCCGTAATAGAGAGAGGGATGATGAAATAAATAAGAGATTGCTGTTCGAAGGCTGGACTGTCATAAGGTTCTGGGGTGATGATATAAAGAAGCATACAGATGAGTGTGTGAAGGTTGTGGAAGAAGCGATTTTTGATAATAGGATGGTTGATGATAATTAACTGAAAATTAATCATGAAGATGTGTATAGAAAATAAAATATTCATTGACTTTTTCTTCCATAATACAATAATCGTCAACGGATATATAAAAGTTCAGAGATTCTCCATTTAGAAAGATATTGTTTTTGCCAAAATATAAGTTTATAGGAATCTCATCATATATTTGGATGTTTTGCTTTAATATGGTTAGTAATTCTGTGGGTGAATTATTTCCATCAATAGGATTGCCACAATCGATAAAAGAGTTAAATTTAAAGCAACCTAGTTGTCTATATGGATATAGCAAGTAGTCTATATAGTCATATATATATTCGCACGATTTTTGAGATATATATGAAATCTCAAGGGATGATTTTTTGAGTAATATGGACATTGTTTTCATGAGTGGCATTCCTCCATGATAAATATTATATACAAAAGGAGTAAAAATATGAGTGATATTGAAAAGATTAATATACAAATCCACCCACGTGCATTTGCCGCATTTGGAGAGGATTTAGTAACAAATGACGTTGTTGCGATTATTGAATTGGTAAAAAATTCATATGATGCGTATGCATTTAGTGTAGAAATAGAATTTGGTCAAGATAAAAATGGTGAAAAATATATTGTTATATCTGATGATGGCCTGGGAATGAGTAAGGAAACTATAATAAATGCATGGGCAACTATTGCCACTCCGTATAAAAAAAAGAACCCAGTTGTTGAACGGATGGTTGATGGTAAGTTAAAAAAGAGGATTGTTTCTGGCAATAAAGGATTGGGTAGATTTTCAGCGGCAAGACTTGGTGACGAAATGGTTATGATAACAAAATCGGAAAATGATGTTTCGTTAAAAGCGTATTTTAATTGGAAATTGTTTGATGATGTTGAAAGTTTATCAGATTGTTGCATGAAGCTGGAAGTGTTGGATGAGAATTGCTTTAAGGAAACTGGAACAAAAATAATCATAAAGAAGCTAAAAAATGAATGGACAGAAGAAAAAATATCGGAATTAATTGATGAACTGTCTCGTTTGATTACACCCTTTAAAACGGTTTCAGATTTTGATATTAAACTAACATCTCCATATAATGATGGCGAAAAACTTACTATAAAAACAGAAAAGTTTATTGAACAACCAGTTTATAAGATTGCAGGAGATGTTTCAGAGACAGGAACAATCCAATATTCATATTTATATGATAATGGTAAAAAAAGTAGACATGCAAATGCTTCAATAGAATGGAGTGAGGAGAATTATAAAGAGGCAAAAGATTTATTGAACGAAAAAAAATTACCACAATATACCTGTGGAAAGTTTACTTTTGAATTGCGTGTATGGGATTTGGATTCGGAAAGTATACAAGATATATCAGAACGTTTTGATATTAAGAAGAAAAGAAAAATTAGAAAAAATATCGCATTATATAAAGGTATTTCTGTATACAGAGATAATGTTTTGGTGCTTCCTAAATCAGAATCATCTCGTGATTGGTTAGGACTTGATGCAAAAAGGATTAGTGACTTGGGTAGGAGAATAAGTACAAGCCAAGTAATTGGAATTATTCATATTTCTAATGAAAACAATCCAGAAATTAAAGATACTACTGATAGAGAAAAACTGGCTGATACGGCAGAATATAAGCAGTTTATCGAGGTAATTAACAATATTATTGGTGCATTACAGAGAGAGCGTTTACAAGATAAAGTTGAGGAGAGAAAAAAGGAAACTTTGACAGATATTATTGCACCCTTATCTGCAAATAAGTTATTAGAAAATGTAGAGGAAGCAGCAAAACAAGGTGCAGATGCAGAAGAAATTCTTGATTATGTTCGTGGATATCAGCAGCAGAATGAAAAACAGTTAAAGGAATTAAACGAAAGACTGGTGTATTATGCTCAAACAGCTTCATTGGGATCAGTTGCGATTGTTATAATGCATGAGTTTTTGACAGGTATGACATGTATAAAGAGATTTTTAAATAAGATTAAGAGCAGAATGGGGAATTTTGATAAAAGAGAATTGGAGTATTATGAAGACGCAGAAAGAAGTCATAAAAGAATTATAGAAGTTACTGAAAGTTTTGCACCGTTGTATAAAAGAGATCTTAGAAAACAAAAATATAAGGTTAATTTGAAGGAGGTGCTAGAAAAAAGTATTAGATTAATAAAAGCAAAAAAAATCAGCAAAAATGTTGATTTTGATGTGAAGATTGATGATAGTATTACTCTTCAAATAAGTGAAAGCGAGTTGCAGACAGTTTTTATTAATCTTTTTGATAATGCATGTTACTGGATGAAGGATATTTCAGAAGAAGAAAGAAAAATATGGATTAAATTGGAAAAAATGGAACAAGAAAAAGTAACGTTCAGCGTTAGTGATAATGGAATAGGAATTCAAGAAGAAGATGCTGAGAAAATATTTATTCCAGGAGTAACCTCAAAGCCTAAAGGAATAGGAATGGGATTAGTTATAGTAACGGAAATAATTAAAAGTTATGATGGTGCTATTGGTGTTAGAATACCGGGAGACAAAGCAGGAGCAACATTTGTTATTGAGCTTCCGCTGGGAAAGGAGTAAGTACAGATGAGAATGTTAATTGTTGAAGATAATAAAGAGACAGTGCGCGGTATATGTGATTACGCAGAAGATAATGGATGGGAATATGAAACATGTGATTTTGAAGAGTCAAGTAGAAAAATTATAGATTTTAATCCTGAAATTATCATCATGGATTGGATGTACGATGTAGAGAATGTTGACAGGGGAGAGCCGATATTTAAAGAAGTATACGAAAATGGGTTTAGACCTACAATTATTTTCTCTGCAATGGCAGATACTATTGATTTGCCAGACTATATGAAAACGACACCATTGGTCGAGATAATAAAAAAAGGTGATGAGCAAATTGTGATAGATAGAATTCAAGAGTGGAAACCTTATATTTCAGCCGTAAAAGATTTAAGAAACGAAATGAATAATGCATTATTGACATCTGTACAGGTGGTTGATAATTTTATGAAGATGGAGGAATTTCCAGGTGATGATGTCGTAAAATATATGTTGAACAAAAGAACAACCTTTTATTTTGACAAAGAATATATTGGAAAAGTGCCGCCGGCATGGATTCAATATGAATACCCTCCTGTTCATGATACTTTTATGGTGGCGGATATTATAAGGGTATATTCTGAAACAACTAATGTACATGAGGTTGGAAATCCTGATGAATATCGTGTGATTTTGACACCATCTTGTGATATGGCAAGGGCTAAGAATGGATACATAATATTAGTTGCAAGATGTAAAGCAGCTAATATGTTTTCTGAGGATGCAAAGATAGGTGAAGAAGAATTAAAAGACGAAGATATCATAGCTGCCAAGAAAGAAAAACTAATATATTCACTAAATACAGGGTACAATCATTCGAAAGTTGCATTACCATTGTTGCCTAATAAAATACCATATATGACAATAGATTTGAGAAAACTTGAACAGGTTCGTATAGGAGATATAGCAAAATCAGAAAAGAATATCAAAGAAGATAGCCGGTATTACAGGGTGGCTTCGGTAAGTAGCCCGTTTAGAGAACAGATTGTGTGGGCATACATGATTAATTCATGTAGACCAGGCATGCCAGATAGAGATATGACTACTTGGGCAGAGGGGATAATGACAGAATGAATGCAATAGATTTTTTTTGCGGTGGAGGCGGAATAACAAAGGGGCTTATACAAGCAGGAGTGAATGTTGTTTTTGGCTTGGATTCAAATCCAGAATGTCAGCAAACTTACGAAAATAATAATCATATTCCATATCTTAATAGAGACGTGCAGGAAGTAACAGCAGAGGCACTTGTAGAGGAGTTTCCAATACTGCAAGATAATGATGAACTATTAATGGTTGGGTGTGCGCCTTGCCAACCATTTAGTGTTTTGAATCCCAATAATCCTAATGAGCATAGATCTGTTAATTTATTGAATGAATTCGGAAGAATTGTACAAGGTATATGTCCTGCCCATATTTTAATAGAAAATGTACCAGGATTAAGAGGAAGAGGAGGAGAGGTTCTTCAAGAATTTTTGAATATGTTGAATTCGGAGGGGTATGAATATGATTATGGAATTATTAATGCAAAGAATTATGGTGTACCACAGAACAGAAGAAGATTTATACTAATAGCATCTAGGAGGTTCCAGCCACATATTCCACCAGCTACCCATGGAGACGGATTATTGCCGTATGTAACTGTTTTTGATACGATACATAGGTATCCTGCACTGGAAGCGGGAGAGGCTGATGAAAATATTCCAAATCATAGAGCAGCAGGCTTATCAGAAATTAACATGCAGCGTTTACAAGCAACACCAGCAAATGGTGGTAGTAGAACGGATTGGCCGCCGGAACTTTGGTTAAATTGTCATGAGAATTTTACAGGACATACAGATGTATACGGAAGGATGGTGTGGGAAAATGTGGCTCCCACGTTGACAGTTAAGTGTTTTAGCATTTCGAATGGAAGATTTGCTCATCCAGAGCAAAATAGGGCAATATCTCTTCGGGAAGCTGCTGCATTACAAACATTCCCTGATGATTATATTTTTTATGGAAATTTACAAGAAATTGGAAAACAGATAGGAAATGCGGTTCCTGTTTTACTTGCCGAGACGATTGGGAGATATATTTTGGAACAACATGAATTATTGTGACAACAAAATGACAATACAATCCCCTAAAAATTCACGCAACAGGTATAAATCAGACAAAACTCCCGAATTTCTGCCACCAAAACCAACGAAAAACACCACATAACAACTTGGCAAAGAGGAGTTTGAATAAGGAGAAACACTAAAAGAACCCAGTATTTATGCGGTTTCCAAACAAATTTGTTTAAGCATTGGCAACGATTTGGCAACAGATTTTCCTTATTCAATGAATAAGATTACTTTATGAGCATAAGAAAACCTTACTGATTTTCAGATATGACAACTGAAAATTGGTAAGGTTTTTTCATGCTT
>JBJEMK010000095.1:0-3114 GCA_051879635.1 Eubacterium sp. | reverse complement strand
ATCCGGATAAAAATAATTTTTTCTGTCAAATTTATTATTCTGAGTTATTTTACAATTCGTTGCAAGGCCTACTGCCATTGCATATTCAACAACCTGCTTATTCAATACGGGAAGCGAACCCGGCATTCCTGTACATACAGGGCATGTATGTGTATTAGGAGCTCCTCCAAACTCTGTCGAACAGGCACAGAAAATCTTTGTTTTAGTTGCCAACTCAACATGGACTTCCAGACCAATAACTGTTTCATATTGCTTCATCTGTCATCACACCCCCTGCTCTTCTATATTAGGACATTTTACATAATCCCTTGTTTTTTCAAATGTATATGCTGCCCGTATTATATTCTTTTCTTTAAAACAATCACCAATAATCTGCATTCCAACCGGAAGACCCTTTGAATCATTTCCAACCGGAATACTTATTCCCGGCAGTCCTGCAAGATTAACCGAAATAGTATAAATATCGCCAAGATACATCTTTATTGGATCAGCAAGGCTATCTCCCAGTTTTGGAGCTGTTGTTGGCGCTGCAGGTGCAATAATAACATCATATTTTTTAAATGCTTCATCAAAAGCCTTCTTAATAAGAGCCTTAGTCTTTAATGCTTTAAGATAATATGCATCATAATATCCACTGCTTAATACAAATGAACCAAGCATAATTCTTCTTTGTACTTCTTCTCCAAATCCTTCGGAACGTGATTTTTTATACATATTATGCAGTCCGTCATAGTCATTTGTTCTATATCCATACTTAACACCATCAAACCGTGCAAGATTGGAACTTGCCTCTGCTGATGCAATTACATAATATGCAGGAATTGCATATTCTACCAGACTCAAATCAAATTCTTCGATTATAGCCCCTTTTGATTTTAGTACCCGGACTGCATCCATTATAGTTTTTTTAACATCTTCATCCAGACCCTCTCCAAAATAATCTTTTGGTATTCCTATCTTCATCCCTTCAACATCATCAACAAGTGCCTCGGTAAAATTATATTCTTCCCGGTTTACTGATGTTGAATCTTTTGAATCATGTCCTGATATAATTTCAAGTATTGTTGCACAATCCGTAACATCCTTTGCAACCGGTCCTATCTGATCAAGTGATGAGCCGTATGCAATAAGTCCGTAACGTGAAACAGTTCCATATGTTGGTTTTAATCCCGTTACACCACAGAATGAACTTGGCTGCCTGATAGAGCCGCCTGTATCTGAACCCAATGCATAAGGCACCTCTTCTGCTGCAACCGCAGCACATGAACCACCTGATGAACCACCGGGAACACATTCTATATTCCATGGATTTTTAGTTGCGCCAAATGCAGAAGCCTCTGTTGTGCTTCCCATTGCAAATTCATCCATATTAGTCTTACCTATAATAACAGCACCGGCTTTTTCCAGATTGGCAACTGCCTGTGAATCATAGGTAGGTATAAAATTACTAAGAATTTTAGAACTACAGGTAGTCAGAATTCCTTTTGTACACATATTATCCTTTATTGCAACAGGAACTCCTGCCAGTGGTCCTGTAAGTTGTCCTTCATCTATCATTTGCTGGACTTTTGCTGCCCTGTCCATAATTTTTTCTTTATCTAATACAGTTACAAAGCAATTAAATTTTTTGTCATATTTTTCAATCGCTTTGATGGAAGCTTCTGCTGCCTCTTTGACAGTAACCTCACCTGATGCAATTTTTTTGCCTAATTCAACTGCTGTTAAATTCATCAAACTCATAATTTTCTCCATATATGTTATTCTACTGTCTTTGGAACTTTATAGGAACCATCCTTTTCCTCCGGTGCGTTTGCCAGCATATTACTGCTGTCATCACCATTAGAAACTATATCTTCTCTAAATACATTTTTTACCGGAAATACATGGCTCATAGGTTCAACACCGCTTGTATCAAGTTGGTTAAGCATATCAATATAATCAAGCATTCTTCCCATATCTTTTTTAGCCTGCTCCTTTTGTTCAGGAGTAAGTTCAAGCTTTGCAAGAATACCTACATAATCAATTGTTTCATCTGAAATAATATTTGCCATAATGTGCCTCCTTACACTTACCATGCATTATCTGACTTGATTATCTTACTATTATAATTAATCCTTTGTCAACTTATCTTCTTTCGTTATTTCTTTCTTATCACTGCCATCATAGTTAATACTCATAACCGATTTGTTGCCGCGAATATATATAAATTCAATGCGTTTCTCTTTCCTGTTAATTGAAAAGTTACTGACATCAAAATCTAATGGAACTTCTCCGTTTTTGTCCATCCTGACTAAGAATCTAAGGCCTTTATCATTTCTTATATAAAAAAATGCACCATCAGCATACTTCAATTTGTCTATATTACCATTTATAAAGCTTTCTGTTGTTATGTTAGGCGTTATGACCGGAAGCAAATCAAGATATTTTCTCAGATTATCAAGAAGTTCACCCTGTGCATACATAACATTGGCATACCGCCTATCAAGCAAAAGTGCTTTGAGCCATTGTTCGGGTTCTAAATCCCTTGCAGGATCAAATACTGCAATATATCCTCTTAAGGCATCAAATATTCTTTCGTCAATCTCATCCAACATATACAGGTATGCTACTGCTTCAAAATATTCATATGCTCCTTCAGGATTTCCCTGTTTCATTAAATTGTAAGCGTTATAAAGTTTGTCTCCTATTCTGCCGGTTTCCGGTTGCATAACTCTGCCTCCTTTGTGACTGTATTTTGTTCCCCGTACAATCACAAATTACGATAACTTCTTTATATTTTCTAGTGCTTTAACTGTATTTTCGTATGTGCCAAATCCCGTAAGTCTGAAATATCCCTCACCACTTGGTCCAAATCCTGAACCAGGTGTTCCTACAACATTAGCATTATTCAACAGGTAATCAAAGAAATCCCATGATGTCATTCCATCCGGTGTTTTCAACCATACATAAGGAGCATTTACACCACCGGATACTGAATATCCTGCTTCGGAAAGTCCTTCGCGTATTGTCTTAGCATTATTCATATAATATGCAACCTGCTCTGATGTCTGTTTTTTACCTTCATCTGAATATACCGCTTCTCCTGCGCGCTGTATAATATATGGTGCTCCATTG
>JBJEMK010000094.1:0-12691 GCA_051879635.1 Eubacterium sp. | reverse complement strand
CATTCATAATAAACTCCACCTGATAATTATTTTTTTAACTATATTCCCCAATCTTTAATAAACTGTAAACATGAGCCTAAAGCTTTTCCAATTCCAAGACATACTACTATTATACATAAACCCATTTTCAACTTTGTACGCCTGGTAAAAATTGCAGTAGTATTTAGTGCTTCTGCCAATGATGTTGCAAGACATCCAACAAATATTCCAGCAAAGCTTCCGAACAAAATAAGAATAGCTGCACTTAGCAGGTGTGGAATTTTAAATGATATGTTATATATCCAGAAAATATTTCCCAATATACCTCCCCATATTACACAACTTTCATACATTCTTACATGCTTTGCCGTATGTGTTCTGCCTGCAAGTCTTGGCATCAATCCTGTTGATGTAATAAGTGCAAATACACCGGCTGAAACTACAACGCCGGCACTCATTCCTATAATTGCCATTAAAATCTGGCGTATTACCATCTTTATCACCTTCCATGATTATCATCATTTCACTTCCAGATTGCCATCCTGTCTGTTATGTCCATCTATGAGCGTTGTGTTTATTTCATTTTCATAAAGTCGCATTTCTACCTCTATAGGAGTCGGGTCTTTAGTTAGCTTCTTCGCTCCAAAATGATTATAAAATACTATAATACCGGCTGCCAGACCTAAAGAATATGTTAATTCTATTATTGAAAACCCATCCTGCTCATATCCCATTATCTGCTCATATATCTGAGCAAACATATCCTTTACAGAAACATCATTATTAAAGGACATTATTGCAAATGCCGAACCAAAGAATATAATAAAGGACACAATTGCTACTTTAATTACCTGTAATGCTCCGGCGTCCTTTTGAGCTTTATTGTACTCAACCACGCAATCTGTTTCACCAATATTACATATCTGTATTCCGGGATATTCTTTGTTAATAAGTTCAATGATTTTCATTATTGATACAATGTACCTATATTTGTTTTGAGGGTCTTTAATAGTAATTAACTTCAAAGACTTCACCTTATTAAGCACACATTTGTTATGGCATTCAATTTTTGCAATGCTTCCTATTGTAACATTAGTATCTGTTACCTCTACGCTCTGAGGTATATTAATATACAAAGTTTCATTCATTATATTAATGTAGCATCTGTAATTACTATTGCCTTCTGATTGTTATTGTTATAGTATATAATTCCGCAGCTGAGCGCCGCCACGATAACTAATATAAGGCATATTGCATATTTACATTTTGACATATTTTTCACTTCCTCTCATTAGTTATTATGGCAGTTGAATACATTTTTATTCTATATTTTCTCTCATTCTTCGTAAAATTTTCTTTTCCAATCTTGAAACCTGAACCTGTGATATTCCTAATTGTGCAGCTATTTCCATTTGAGTTTTTTCTGCAAAATATCTCATCATTATAATTTCACGCTCTTCACTATTAATACTTTCAAGCATTTGTTTTAATAAAATATTATTTAGCAATTCCTCGTGTTCATCTCTATCATCTAAAACTTTATCTACAAGATAGATTTCATTACCATCATTTCTATAAATAGTCTTATGCAATGATTCAACATCATAAACAGATTCCATGGCCATAACAAGTTCTTCAGTTGTTGCACCTATTTCTGTTGCTACTTCATTTGTTGTAGGCTCTCTTCCAAGTTTTGCTTCCAGGTTTTCTGTTGCCAGTCTTGCTTTGCCTGCTGTTTCCTTTAAAGAACGGCTTACTTTAATCATTCCATCATCCCTTAAAAATCTCTTTATTTCCCCTGCAATCATAGGTACTGCATATGTGGAAAATTTTACGTCAAAACCTGTATCAAATTTATCAATTGCTTTTATCAGCCCAATAGTTCCAATCTGGAACAAATCCTCCTGCTCATAGCCTCTATTTGCAAATCTTCGTACAATGCTCCAGATTAATCCTAAGTTTTCCATAACCAGCGTATCTCTGGCTTCCTTATCACCTGCATGTGCCAGTTTAATAAGAGCAATTGTATCCATCCGCCACTCTCCTAATCTGTGATTCTGCCAATAGTTTTTTTCATAATAACAGTCGTTCCCTCGCCGGGTGCAGATATTACATTTAGCTCATCCATAAAAACTTCCATAAATATAAATCCCATTCCGGAACGTTCCATCTCAGGTTTTGTAGTAAAAAGCGGCTCTTTTGCTTTTTCAATATCTTCTATTCCAATACCCTCATCCTTTATAGTAATTGTTATTTCTTTCCCTTTAATTTCTCCTTCCATAAGTACAGTTCCATCCATGCCATCATATCCGTGTATTATTGCATTAGTAACCGCTTCCGATACAGCTGTCTTAATGTCAGCCAGTTCCTCCAGTGTCGGATCCAGACCTGTTACAAATGATGCTGCCGATATTCTGGCCAATGCTTCGTTTTCTGATTTTGAATCAAATTTCATGCTAAATTTATTATTATACATTTTCCCCTCCAATGATTTTTTTATTATTACTTAATAAGTTTTTACAATTTTATAGAGTCCCGATATTCTCAATATCCTGTCCACATTCTCAGTAACATTAATTACTCCTATTTCTCCACCGAAACCTTTTACTGTTTTATATCTTCCCATTATCATCCCAATGCCTGAGCTATCCATAAAATTTGTATTTTCAAAATCAAAAACAATGTTTTTGATTTTATAATTTGTAAGGTACCAGTCTGTTTGTTCTCTTATTATGTCAGCATTATGATGGTCCAAGTCCATTCCCACATAAATGGTAAGTGTGTCTTCTGTCATCTTATACAACCTTTCTCTAGGTAGTTTTTTGTTTCTTTTTTCATTTGGATATACTATTGTTTCTGCCATTTTAACCTCCTATAAAATAAATTAAAAAAAGATAATCAGTCTATTGACTGATTATCTTTTGTAAAAACTATATTTAATTAATTATTCGGGCGTTCCAACCTGATTAATAGCAGTTTCATAATAATCTGAGTTTGGATAATCATCTACTATTTTCTGGAACATCTTAATACAGTTCTCGTTATCTCCAAGATGATAATAACCCCATGCCATATAATAAACTGCAGTAGCGGCATTTTCATAGTTATTATCTGCTTCAATACACTTTTCCAGATAATTGATGGCTTCACTGTAATTTGCTGAATTATACGATTCCATACCTTTATTATAATAAGCCTCAGAGATATATGAAGACATCGATGTAGTCATATTTTCATAAGTTGTATTAAAAGCACTTCCCATCTTGACACTTGTGTCTATCTTGCCCAAATATGTAGAAGCTTTCTCATAATCTTCTGACATGTAACTGTCTATTGCCTTAAGTATATATTTATAATTCTGTGCTTTAGTCTCCTTAGTTGATGTTGCATCTGTTGCTTGTGCTAATGCGTCATCCCTTTCATCTGTAAGTTGTTCTACCTGACGTTCCAGTTCTGAAATTGTAGAATTCTTAATTGCCAGCTTCTGGTTATACTCTACTTCAACTTCGCTTACATCCTTTGTAACCTTATTAACACGCATCGGAGTAATCACAAAATAAATTAATGCCATTCCTAGTAATACACCGGCTACAATATAAGCAATATTTGCCGCACTGGATGCAGCTTCTTTAAAATTGTTATTAGGAATAATAACATCATCACCACTTAAATCCGGTCTGTTTACAAATACTTCCCTTAGCTTCTTCCTTCTCTCTTTATATTCAGTTGGATTGTTTTTCTTCTCCAACTGGAGATATTTACCGGTTTCTTTTAAATAGTACTGACATAGCGAATTACTTCTGTCTATTTTGAGAGCGCGTTTCAATTCTCTTCTCGCCTTTTCATAGTCACCATGCTTCATATACAATAATGCCAGAAGCTGATGGGCTTTAATCATGTTAGGATTCTGATTAAGTACTTTCTTAAGCTGTATTACTGCCATATCATCAGTTCCCTGCTTTGCATAATCCAATGCAACATTAAATTTTCTTATTGAAGTATTTAATTCCTGTAAGCGGTTTGGATTGGACTTAATTAAATCCATATATCTGTTTGCAGGATTATTTTCCGGTTGAATATTCTGGCTGATTACCCACTCTGAAAAAGCCTGTACAGTTTCGCCCATTTCAAAATATACAAGACCAAGCAGATTTCTTGCATCAATATTACGTTTATTCAATCTTACGCTTCTGCGGAGAATATCTGCTGCACCTGACAAATCACGATTGACTGCTTTTGTAAGGCCTGTATTATAATAAGTATTGGACATTCGTACTATTTTTTTGTATATACTAACATCTGTCCCACATTTACTGCAATAATCGCTGTTGGACAAAACGCTTCCACAATTAAAACAAATCATAAAATCCCCGTTTCTCAGTTGTTTTTAACTTCATTTATCATCTCTATCATAATATCTGTAATATCAGTTACATTACTGTTATAAATCGCATCTTCTGCGTCATCAATTTCTACGCTTGGATAAAATTTCTTGATTTCTTCGTCAAAATTAATCATCTTTATTCCTCCTAAGCATGTCCTTTATGCCACCCACTAAATATAATGAGCCAAAACATACCAACACACCATCATTACTTTTAAACCTTAATCCTGCTTCAAATGCTTCGTTTAATGTATCATATGAATATACTTTTGTGCCAAATTGTTTACACTTGTGCCGTAGTATATCCGTTTCTAATCCTCTGCTGCCGTCAACCTTGGTTAAAATTACTCCATCACATGGAATCTTCTCTAATAAACACAACATGCTTTCATAATCTTTATCTTTTACAACAGCAAACAAAATATAAAGGTTATTCTTAATTCCCATTGTGATAATGGTACGGCTTAACTCTATTACCGCAGCAGGATTATGTGCTCCATCTACAAATACACCGGGCAGAATCTCTTCCATGCGGCCTTCCCATTTTGTATTATATATAGCTCTTTTAATTGCCGAAATATCACAAATATCAAGAATATATGCTGCCATAATTGCCATGGATGCATTTACTGCCTGATAACATGCAATTGAATTTAATGAAAAAACATTACTTCCATAATAACTATTAGCAATGCAAAAATCAATCATTTTATTCTCATTTTTAATAATTTTCACATCTGCTCTAAAAAGCTGACAAATACTGGCATTTTTTGATTTTGCAACTGATATAATAACCTCTGAAACTTTCTCTGATTCATTTAGAAAAAGTACCGGAATATTATCTTTGATTATTCCTGCTTTCTCATATGCAATATCTTCTATTGTATATCCCAGATATTCCATATGGTCCATATCTACCTGGGTAATTATTGAAAGAACCGGCTGTGTAAAAACATTAGTTGCATCAAGCCTGCCACCCATACCTGTTTCTAATACTACATATTCTACATCGGAATTTTCAAAAGCTACCATTGCCATAGCAAAAATAAATTCAAAAAATGTAGGATGTTCGTAGCCATCTGCAATTATTTTATTTGTTGCCTCATAAACTTTATCAAAGCATTTTATAAATTCTTCATCAGATATATCACATCCGTTTATTTTTATACGCTCATTCATCTTTACAAGATGAGGCGAAGTAAACATTCCTGTTTTATGTCCCGTTTCTATAAGTATCTGAGAAAGATATGCACAGACAGAACCTTTGCCGTTAGTTCCTGCCACATGCACTATTTTCATACTTTCCCCGGGATTTCCTAATGTTTTTATAAGTGCCCTGGTGTTATCCAATGGATTTTTTTTTGTAAATTTTGGAATACTTAATATATATTCTACCGCATTGTTATACATAATTTTTAATATTACTTTTGAAGATTTGTAAGCTGTGTAACTACCTGCTCCATCATCTGCTGATACTTAGCCTTTTTTTCCTTCTCAGAATTTATTTTATCAGCCGGTGCCTTATTAACAAAATTTGGATTATCTAACATTGCATCTACCCTTGCCAGTTCTTTGCAGAGTTTTTCTTTCTCTTTCTCGAGACGCAGAATTTCTTTTTCAATATCTACTAATTCTGCAAATGGCATATAAATTACTGCCTGTGGAATAACTACTGAAACTGCATCTTCTCCAATTCCCTCTTTATTATCCTGAACTATAACTTCGCTTGCATATCCAAGCGTAGCAAAGAAAACCATTCCATTTTCAAATATGCTTCTTACTTGTTTGCTATCTGAAACAACATAAACTTTGGCTTTTTTGCTTGGCGGAACATTCATTCCTGCTCTGGTATTACGAATCATTCTGACAGCTTCTTTAATTACTTCTACACTTTCTTCAGCTACTTTAAAGTCAAACTTCTCATTATATACCGGCCAGTCTGAAATCATAATTGATTCTTCTGCCTCCTGTATAGTACAAAAAATTTCTTCTGTCACAAATGGCATATATGGATGCAACAGTTTCAATGCATCAATAAGAACTTTTTTGAGAGTATATAATGCTGCTTTCTTAGTATCTTCATTTTCACCATAAAGCCTTGGCTTAACCATTTCAATATACCAGTCACAGAACTCTTCCCATATAAAATCATAAATTTTATCTGCCGCAATACCAAGTTCATATTTTTCCATATTATCAGTTACTTCTTTAACTAACTTGTTTGCTTTTGATATAATCCATTTATCAGCATCAGTAAGATTATCGGGAACAATACTTATATCAATTCCTGCATCAGGCATATTCATCATAATAAATCTTGATGCATTCCATACCTTATTAGCAAAATTTCTACTAGCTTCTACTCTTTCCCAATAAAAGCGCATATCATTTCCGGGAGCATTTCCTGTAATCAGCGTAAATCTAAGAGCATCTGCTCCATACTTATCTATAACCTCCAAAGGATCAATTCCGTTTCCAAGAGACTTGCTCATTTTTCGTCCCTGAGAATCTCTCACCAGACCATGAAATAACACCTTATCAAATGGTTTTTCTCCCATATGCTCGTAACCGGAGAATATCATTCTTATTACCCAGAAAAATATAATATCATATCCTGTTACAAGAACGTTTGTAGGATAAAAATAATCAAGTTCTTCCGTTTTTTGTGGCCAGCCAAGTGTTGAAAATGGCCATAAGGCCGAACTAAACCATGTGTCTAGTGTATCCTCATCCTGTATCATATGATTATGTCCACATTTTGGACATATAGAAGGTTTATCTGCTTCTTTTGCAACTACAACTTCGCCGCACTTCTTACAATAATACGCAGGTATTCTGTGTCCCCACCATAATTGTCTGCTAATACACCAGTCTCTGATATTATCCGTCCAATTAAAATAAATCTTATTCATTCTTTCCGGCAAAAGTTCAATATCACCATTTTTCACTGCTTCAACTGCCGGTTTTATTAGTTCGTCCATTTTCACAAACCACTGTTGCTTAATCATAGGTTCAACTGTAGTTTTACATCGGTCATGCGTACCTACATTATGTGAATGAGGTTCAACTTTAACAAGTAATCCAAGTGCATCTAAATCAGCTACAATTGCTTTTCTTGCCTCGTACCTGTCCATTCCGGCATATTTTCCACCAAGTTCATTAATTGTTGAATCATCATTCATAATATTGATTTCAGGCAGATTATGACGTTTACCAACTTCAAAGTCATTAGGGTCATGTGCAGGAGTTATTTTAACAACACCTGTTCCAAATTCTTTATCAACATATGCATCTGCAATTACAGGTATTTCTTTATTAACAAGTGGCAAAATTACATTTTTACCGACTATATCTTTATATCTCTCATCATCAGGATGTACTGCAACAGCAGTATCTCCTAATAATGTTTCCGGTCTTGTTGTTGCTATTTCAACAAATTCATTTGTACCTTTAATAGGATATTTAATATGCCAGAAATGTCCTGCCTGCTCTTCGTGTTCAACTTCTGCATCTGATATAGATGTCTGACATACAGGGCACCAGTTTACTATTCTGGAGCCTTTATATATAAGTCCTTTTTCATACAGCTTTACAAAAACTTCCTCTACAGCTTCACAACAGCCCTCATCCATCGTAAAACGCTCTCTGTCCCAGTCAGCAGAAGAGCCCATTTTTCTCAGCTGTTTCATTATTCTTCCGCCATATTCATCACGCCATTGCCATGCACGTTCTAAGAATTTTTCACGTCCAAGTTTCTCTTTATCTATTCCTTCTTCTTTTAATTTTTCAATAATCTTAACTTCTGTTGCAATACTTGCATGGTCGGTTCCAGGCTGCCAGAGAGCATTATATCCCTGCATTCTCTTAAATCTGATTAATATATCCTGCATTGTATTGTCCAAAGCATGTCCCATATGCAGTTGCCCGGTTATATTTGGAGGCGGCATAACTATTGTAAATGGTTTCTTACTTCTATCTACTTCCGCATGAAAGTACTTCTTTTGCATCCATTTATCATATAACCTTCCTTCTATTTCCGCAGGATTATAATTTTTCTCTAACTCCTTCATAGTTAATCTCCTTTATATTTTTTATCATATAGCAAAAAAGAACGGATGTTTTACCCATTCTTTTAATATACAGGCACCTTATAAGGGCGTCATAAACGCGGTACCACCTTAATTTGTTCTCATCATATCCGGTAACGGGGACGAACCGTCACATTCTAGCCACTATATCTGACAATACTGGTTCAAATGTGCTGTTTGGAAGCTACCTTCATAAACACTTTCTTAAGTGGTCTTACAGCCAATGAACCACTTTCTCTGTAAAGGGTTGTTTATTACTCCTCTTCGTCATTACATTTTCATATATATTTATAAATCATAATAATTTATTCTTGTTTTGTCAACTGATAATGTTATCCTGACTTGAATTCATTTCTTCTACATATAAGTTTTTACATTCTTCAAAGAACTGTTTCAAATCAACATGCCGCTCTTTATTTTCCATTACCGTTTTTCTGGCAAGCTCCATGTCAGATAGTGTTTCATCATAAAATGTTGTATCAACATTATATTTTTCCATATCCCGTTCTAATTGCTTTTTATCTCCAATGATAATATCTGCAACTAATATTTCTTTTAAAACAAATCGTTCCGGCATATAATTATATGCGCTTTTAAAATATGGCAGTGCATCTTTAAAATTAAATGTCTTTGAAAGTATGACGCCAATATTATTATAAATGCTGCCATAAAATTCCTTTGGCAACTCATTCTTTATTCCCTTTGCAAGAATCTTCTTATAGTATGACATTGCCAGATTATATTTCCTGCTGTTCATAAGAATATCTGCTTTTGCCTTTGTGCGTTCTGTACTTGACTTAGACCCCAGCAATTCTATCTGCTTCTGAAATTTAATCAGTTCTTTTTCACTATAATATCCGGAAGCTTTCACAACAAAAGAAATTAATTCGCCGATGCTTGCCCTGTTCTTTTGCGCCTGCTTTATCCCTTGTGAAATTACTTTTTGCTCAAGCACTTCATCAATATATTCTATAAGTGAATTACTAAAAAAGCTTTCATCTATAAGATATAAATAATTATATAAATAGTAACTTAATTCTTCTATAGAATATATGTTTTTGTTAATATCCTGAATATAATATGGCTGTGATGATTTAAAATTGCATAACATTAATCCACTCATGAAACCACCTCCATTTCATCTGCATTGATTTCAATACAGATACTTTTCCCTGATGTTTCATAAAAATCTCCAAAACCCAAATCTTCTACAGTCACAGAAAAATTTGTATCATTTTTATATGATAATATAATTTTTACTCTTGTTGTTTTTCTTGGCCGCTTTGGAAAATCAGATAAGTCAATATTTATGGTTTTTGACGCTTTTGTAATTGGTGACTGTACTGTCAGCCTTACATAATCAACATCATTGAGAATTCCTTCCGCTTTTGCTCCTGCTTCATACCAGTTTGTTCCTGCTTTTGATAGTACCAGCTGCCTTGGTTTGCCATCCTGCTCTATTGCTACATATACATTAACCTTTGTGCGTCCTGTACATGCAAATATATATTCACTTAATGTTGCAAAATAGAAAAATTCCTTTACTGCATAAGCAGCTCCATGTGATTGAAGGTTAGTTCCTTTAAATACACGTCTGTTATCGCAAATCGCTGCCATTGTATTGGGATTCCACTCTTCTCCCATAAATCCACAGCCAACTAAGAACACTGATGAAAATGCATTTTGTCTGAATTCTTTTTCCACAAATTCACTAATTAGTCTGTCTGCAAATTTCCGTCCCCCTTCTGAATCAAGCATATCATATTGAACCTGTTCTTTAAAATCTTGTTCAATAAGGCTTGCCACTAAAGGCTTTCTTCCATGGGATACATGAAGTTTTCTATATACCAGGCCCATTTTAGAAAAATCAAGCATCATTACTCTGTTAATCCATATATCCTTGTGCTGATTCAAGACATAATAAATAAAACTTTCTGAATGGCTTATTATTTTTACATTATCATGCTTTATCCCCAGACTCTCCATTACTGAATAAAGAGTTTCCATTAGTGGTATTTCTAATTTCTCAATAGTAATTACCACATGACTAACACGCATTCCACAATTTGTTTCTATAATCATTTTTAATGATTTCATAAATTGAAAAATGTACTTTTCTTCAGATTCGTAAGTCTCAGGTATGCGTTTAATAAGTATACCTTTATCTTCTTTACATTTCACTATGGCTTCATCGCCAATATACCATTCATCCAGTTTCGTATTATGATATAAAACAGATGGTATGGCAAAGCGCTGTTCATCTGGAATAGTGCTCATTGACTGAGGTTCATTGTTTTCATTTAAAAATGCAACCTGCGTATTATCTGATGAGAAATCAATTCCTATCATTAAATTTCTTCCGTCCATCTTTTTTCCTGCCTTTATACCATTTTAAATAATTCTTCAACAATCTGCATATTTACATCATAATTATCTATAAGTTGTTTCAATGCTTCACTCTTGCCAAGCTCGTCGGCAATAAGCATATGATTAATCATATTAAATCTGTTTTCATCATTAAACAATGATTTGTCTGTAACCTGCATCATAGATACATCAGTTGTCTTTTCAAAATCATCACCCGTTTCAGTAAAGTAATAATATATTCTGTCTCCATAAAACAATGGTATCTCTTTTACAAATATTCCCGGATATACCCAATGCATTTCTTCTGTCGCATATGTTCTTTTGTTTTCCGGTTCTTTGCCTATATAATAATGAATTGATACCTTATGTCTTGGAATAGTTTTGTAGTCAATTACCGTCTTGTCAATAATCTGATAAGGCATATCAAACCATTTTTCAAACTTTTTATAAAAATTAAATACAATATTCATATCAGCAAGTTTATATATTATTTTCCTGCACAAATCAACCTGACGCATATTGAGTTCATTTTTTTGAGAATAATTGTACACAAATGCCATCCTGCATATATCTGTCATCTGTGAAGTATTGTAAAACTCTGCTTCCATCAAATCAAATATCTTTTGATTAACAAACTCGCCCTTTACAAAATAATTATATGAATAATATGTAAATACCGCACTTTTTATTTTTGTTCCTACTCCATTGCTAAAATATGACTCAAATACTTTAAACAAACTTGGAGAATTATTACCCTCGAACAACATTTGAACTATAATTCTCTCTTCTAATGCTGTTCTGTCACATTCATAACTTTCAATTGCAATCCATATGTCAAGCATCTCTTTTGTTGTTCCATAATAATATCTTTGAAGATATTGAAGTATTGTCTCGTCAAACTTACTTTCCAGAAATGCACAATATGCCATAGCCAGCAGATTTGGATGATACTCAAAATCAACTATCTCAATCATCCTCGTACAAAATCTTGCCAGCTTTCTTGGGGCAATTTCCGTATATCCATATTCTTTGAGTCTTGGATATACCTGATTATATAATCCTCTGGATATCATTATTTCCATCACTTTATTTCTGGTGGAAATACTAAGATTGTCCATATTAAGACTAATAAGGTATTCATCAATCAAGTCATTATCATAATTATCATAATAATAATCAATGATATCCTTGATGAGTTGCTTTTTATATTCTTTCGATACATCATTCAGCTCAACAATTTTCTGGAACATACGTATAGACTTTACAATATTATATCCTCCACGCAGGTATTCCTCTGCAAAATGCAACATCATCCATTCATTTTCCGGATGATATTTTAAACATATATCCAGATAGTCTTTATGTTCCAGTAAAGTTTTAATAAGATATTTTATGCTGCTATAACGGTTACCATAAGCATCTACAAATAAAATACAAGGATTTTTTGTATATATTTGTACATATGCTCTTCCATTAATAATACGATAATGGTTTTCCTCTTCCTTTTCTTTATGTATAATAATGACTTCTTCCATATCAGTATTAGAACACATTATTTCACATGTACATAAAATTCCAGGAAGGGTAAGAGATGTATATTCATCAATAAATTCCGGTTTTAAAATATTTTTATATATTTCTGCCAAAAAACCATTTATGTTTCCTTTTCTTATCTGATCAAGGGCATACTTCTCCATTTGAGAACGAAACTCATCATAAATATCAGGATATTTTTGTTTGTTTACTAAAATATTATAATATAGATATGACTGCCTGTAGGCTATGGAATCAGCAGAAAAAGAAAAATACATATATATTGCCGGATTTAATGGTTTTAACTCCTTTTCGCTTATTGAAAACATGTAATATTCAT
>JBJEMK010000093.1:0-12814 GCA_051879635.1 Eubacterium sp. | reverse complement strand
TGTTGAAGCTCATGTATTAAGATACTGGGAAGAGGAACTGGAGATAGAAGTCCCTAGAAACGAGATGGGACATCGCTACTATACCGATAATCATATTAATATACTAAAGAAGGTAAAGGAACTTAAAGATTGTGGATATGGTCTCAAAGCCATCAAGATGGTAATAAACGATCCTGAAAAAAGCATCTCTCAGATTGCCGTAAGAGATTCTGTTAATTCAAAAAACCAAATAAAGATGCAGCAGTTTCAGTCAATAATGAATGAAATAGTAGTTAATGCAATTAAGGAAGCCGGAAAGGAACTGACCGCATCGTTAAGTGATGATGTAAGTTCTAATGTAATAAAGGAAATGGATTATCTTTTGAGAGTTAAGGAAGAAAGAGAAGAAGAACGCTTTAAAATGTTAGACGAAACAATCAGAAACAGGCAAAAAAAATGTAAGGAAATAGCAGCAACAAAGGAGAAAAAGAAGTTTTTTGGCTTAAAAAAAAGAAATTGCACAAAAACATAGACGCTTTTTGTACACAAATAACAAAAATAAACCAGACTTGGAAAATATTATGTATAAATTGTTGACAATTTATACTACAAATAATATAATGTAAGCACTAATAAGAGAGCAATATTCAAGTATGATTTGAAGTTGCAAATTTACATATAACATCCAGGGGGTGACCGCGCGATGGATTGTTTTATCGGCGGCTTGATAGGCTTAATTTCGGGGCTTTGGTTTTACTTTTTTGCAGTTTATCAGGTCAAGGTTAGATGTGATTATTCCAATCAAGACAAACTTGCAAAGATCAAAGAGAAAAAAATGCCAGTCGTTTGGATGATATTAACTGCTGTAATGTTTGCTTTAATATTTATGTTCAAGACGGATGTTTGGGAAAGAACACAGATGATGCTCTTTTTCCTCTTGGCACTAAATATATCAGCGGTAGATTTACTTATTAGAAGAATACCCAATCCGATGTTGTTGTGTATGATTGTATTAAAAATTGCTGACATAGTTGTTCGAATTATTAGTGGAGAAAGCGCAAAGGAAGTGCTGATTCCATCGTTAATCGGCATAATTGTCGGCTATATAATGTTTATGTTGCCAACATTGTTAAAAGTTTCGATAGGCGCAGGAGATGTCAAGTACAGCATAGTGCTGGGATTTTATTTGGGAATATACAAGTATGTGCAGGCTATGGTAATAATGGCTATATTACTTTCTGTATATCTTATATATTTGAAACTTACCAAAAAAGGTGGCATGAAAACTTCTGCACCAATGGGACCATACATATCAATCGGAGCAATCTTTGTAATGTTTGTTTGTTTGAATCTGAGTTAATCAGATAATTTAAATTGGGGGAATCCGATATGTTGGTAAAAATGAAAGACTTTTTTGCTAATGAGCAAGGCCAGGGAATGGTTGAGTATGGACTTATGGTTGGTTTGATTGCGCTTGTGGTGATACTTGCTTTGTCGGTATTAGGGACCGGCATGAGAGATTATTACTTTAACCGGATTTCCGACACGATTCTTAATCCTAGAGGCAATTAAGTGCATTGTATAATTATTATATTAGGTATTAATTATGACCAAAGGTCATATTATTACAAATAAATGAGCATAGCTCGTATTTTTGAAGGAAGGAGGACTTCTAATTATGAAAAAAATGTTATCTTTCTTAAAGGATGAAAATGGTCAGGGTATGGTTGAATACGGCTTACTCGTTGGCTTAATTGCAATCGTTGTTGTTGTTGCATTACTTGTTCTTGGACCAGTAATCGCAAATATGTTCGACAATGTATCAAATCAGCTTCAAAAAACTCCTGGCTGATAAAACACAGGTTGAAAAGTGAGAAATGCATATTCATAAGAGAATATGATTCTCTCACAATTTAAATGATTGGAGTAGAGGAAATTCCTCTACTCCTAATCATTTAAAGAATTATTTTGAGGGAAGGAGTGGCAGTTGTGTTCTGGAAAAAAATAAAAAAAGAAGAGGGGCAGGCGATGGTTGAGTTTGCTATGGTATTGCCAATATTTCTTCTGGTTTTATGCGGTATAATAGATTTTGGATGGTTGTTTTTTAATCAGTTATCTCTCAATAATGCATGCCGTGAAGCAGCAAGAGTTTCTGTTGTTGAGGAAGAATCAAACAGAGAAGATGTAGCACGTAATAAGATAATAGATTATATGGCTTCAATGGGATATGATGAAGAAGATATTGATGTAGATGTCACTACAACATCAGAAGGCAATGTAGTTGTGGAGGCAGAAGCCGATATGGTTATATTAACGCCCGTTTTAGGAGCTTTTTATGACAATCAGATATATCCAATGAAGGCATCAGTCACAATGAAGTCGGAAATATAGCACGTAAATAGTGCTTTTATTTTAATAAATATTTTATCATTATAAAGGAAAGGTAGAGTTTTACAAAATGAAAAAAGTTTATCTTTTTGCTGTATTATTTGCGCTTTTGGCAGGCGGCGCAACATATATTTTTGCACAGCAGCTTCAGCAGAAGACATCTTTTAAAGATGCAAACACGCAAACCGTGTTGGTAGCAACACAGGAAGTTCCTGCTAATACCAGAATGACAGCATCAGCTATAGAGCAATACTTTGAAGAAAGAGATGTAGTAGAAGAATATGTTGTCAGCAATGCTATTGGAAGTAAGGCAGAAGTTTCTAATCAGGTTACTAAGACAGAAATTTATGCAGGACAACAGGCACAAAGGGCAATGTTTGTAGGTTCTGATTCTGAGGATGCATCATTATCAGTAGAGCTTGATGCGGGTGAGGTAGCTTATTCTATCACAGCAGAAGCTGTGCTTGGTGTTGACGGTTATATAGTTGAAGGTGATACGGTTGATATTATATCCTGTCCAACGAGCGAAGATTCAGTGGGGTCTGCCAGATATGAATTTGAAGATTTAGAAGTGCTTAGAGTAGCAACAAATGCTGAACAGACAGAGGCAGATGCAGAAGGCACAGGTGTTAAAACATACGCATCAGTAACATTGAAAGTTACTGAAGAACAGGCTCTTAAACTTTATGATATGGAGCAGGACGGAGCGTTTAAACTGGTTCTTAATTCACGTGGTAACAAATAGTACAAATTAAATAAAGAGGGTAATTATGGAAAAGTTAAATTTAGTTGTTCTTTCAGAAGAAACACAATTGAAAGTTAATATTAAAAATAAAATTGTAGATGAAAGTATCGCGGTAGTAGGATATGCTGACTATAAAGAAGAATCCAGACTCAAGATAGAAGGTCTTTTCCCTGATGTAGTTATTTGTGCAGTAAGGGAACCTATTCGTCCGGAAATATTTTCATTTATTGAAGAAATGCATTTCCAGAAAGCAGGATGTTCTGTAATAATAGTTACAGATAAGGTTACGGTAAGCCTTGTAAACAGAGCAGCAAGAAGTGGTATCAGGCAAGTCCTTGATTTGTCTATGAGCCCGGATGAATTCTGTGGATGTATACAGCAGGTAGCAGAATTTGAAAGAAAAGTAAGAGCAGAGCTTAATATTGAAAAGCGTGTACGTTCAAAAGTTATTGGATTTTTTGGATGTAAGGGCGGTACAGGTAAGTCGACTGTAGCGGCAAATGTTGCGGTTGCACTTGCAAAAAAAGGTGCAAGAGTTATGCTTCTTGATTTTGATTTATCTTTTGGTGATTTGCAGCTTTTGTTAGATCTCGACCCAAAAGAAACGATTGTGGAACTTGTTCAGGATCCTGAAGGTATATCTATTGAAAAGATAAATAGTTTTGCAGTCCAGCATTCATCAGGTGTTTCGTTATTAGGAGCACCAAAGAGCCCTGAATTTGCAGAATATGTTACAGCTGATTATATTAAAAAAATCATTGAAAATGTAAGACCTTATTATGAATACATAATCATTGATGCGGGTTCAACATTTACAGACCCTGCAATTGCGGCATTAGATGGTTGTGATGAAATTATGTTAGTAAATAATCCGGAAATCTGCTGTCTCAAGGAAGCAAAAGCTACAGTTCTTATTCTGGAACAATTGCAGCAGAAGGAGAAAGTTCGTATCATTATTAACAAGAATGCACAGTCTCTTGTTAAAGCGAAAGAATTTGAAAATATGCTTGATATGAGCGTGTACGGAACAATTTCATTTGATTACACAACAGTTACAAAGGCAACAAATAAGGGACAGCCATATGTTATGTATTCATCACATGCAACGGTTACTAAAGATACAATGGCTTTAGTTGAAAGAATCATGGCTGATAAAGTCGACTAGACAATGTTTTAATTATAACAAAAATAAAATTCTGGCAAGGTGAAAAACATGGGACTTTTAGATCATATACAGGAAACAAGAGCAGAAATGACCGGTGGGACTACTGCTTCAGAGACAGCGGCTGAAACTAAGCAGATGGTTCAGCAGGATCCATATGCGAGAACAAAAAAACTCATACATTCCAAAATTGTAGCCAAACTTAATCGTCAGGGGAAGGGAAACGTTACAAGGGACGAGATGAAGAAATTGCTTCAGGAATCCGTTGATAGCGAAGAATTTGCAATACCAAGATCTGACAGACCTAAAATAGTTACAGAACTTTTTAATGATATTATGGGCTATGGGCCAATAGAAGAGCTTATAGAAAGTCCGCAATATTCAGAAATAATGGTAAATGGACCTGATCAGATATATGTTGAAAGTAAAGGTAAACTGGTTCTTACAGATATCAAGTTTAGAGACGAAGAGCATCTCATGAATATCGTTGATAGAATAGTAACACAGATAGGACGACATGTTGATGAAGCCAGTCCTATGTGTGATGCACGTCTTCCTGATGGATCCCGTGTTAATGTTATTATTCCTCCCATTTCACTGGTTGGTGCAGTTGTTACTATACGTAAGTTCGGTAAAGATCCTATCACAGCACAGAAGTTGATAGAATGGGGGTCTATAACTCCAAAAATGATTGCTTTTATGGAGGCATGTGTAAAAGGAAAGCTTAATATAGTTGTTTCAGGAGGTACAGGTTCAGGAAAAACTACATTATTGAATGTATTATCATCATATATACCTGCAGATGAACGTATTGTAACAATAGAAGATGCTGCTGAAATACAGCTTAAGCAGGAACATGTAGTAACATTAGAAACAAGACCGGCAAACCTTGAAGGTAAAGGAGCCATTACTATTAGAGATTTGGTTAGAAATGCTCTCCGTATGCGTCCGGATAGAATAATTGTTGGTGAGTGTCGTTCTGCTGAAACTCTTGATATGCTTCAGGCTATGAATACCGGTCATGATGGCTCTCTTACAACAACTCATGCCAATTCACCAAGAGATACTATTTCACGTATAGAAACAATGGTTATGATGTCTGGTATGGAATTGCCGGTAAAAGCTATCAGAGATCAGGTCTCATCAGCTATTGATATGATTATACAACAAAGTCGTCTTAGAGATGGAACACGTAAAGTAACTTCCATTACAGAAATTGTCGGTATGGAAGGTGATGTAGTAAGTTTACAAGATATATATGTTTATGAAACAGATGGTACTATTGATGCAAATGGTAAGTTCAAAGGAAATTTCAAGGCAACTGGTATTCGTCCAAAATGCTTAGAAAAAGTTAGAGAAAACGGAGTCGTGATTAGAAATGAGTGGTTTACAAATTAACATGATGTTTATAACAATTCCGATGCCTATAATGACAATAGTGTTGGCATTATCAATTATGATATTTGCATTTTTTCTGGGATTTGCTGTTATTAGTAAAGTCACAGAAGATCAAAGATATGCAGATGTCAGAATAACTAAAATTATTGGCAAACGAATGGAAACAGAACCTGTTGTAGCAGATACGGCCGGAAGGGCTAAAAGAGCCAGAAAAGCTAAAAGAAAAGCTAATAATAGTAATAATAGTATTTTTGAAAAAGTATCCGACAGATTATTTGATGAATTAGTAGCGGCAGATATAATGATGCGTCCAGAGGAGTTTTTGACTATCTGGGTTGTATTGGCTTTTGTGCCTGCAAGTCTTGTGGGGTTGTTTTCTAAAAACGTAACAATAGCGGCAATACTTCTTGTAGCAGGCTGTGCAGGACCGGCACTTTTTATTAAACAAAAACAGGATAAAAGAAGGAAATCCTTCGAAGGGCAATTATCTGATGCTTTGACTATTTGTTGTAGTTGTCTGCGCTCAGGACTTAGTTTTCAGCAGGCAATGGAAACAATTGGAGATGAAATGGACGCTCCAATAAGCGTAGAATTTAAAAGAGCATGTAGTGAAGTTAATTATGGACACTCCTTAGATGTTGCTCTTGAAAATATGGTTGCCAGAGTAAAAAGCTCAGATCTTATGCTTGCTGTATCTGCAGTAAATGTTCAGCGGCAGACAGGTGGTAATCTGTCAGAAATATTGGAAACTATTGCAAATACGATTAGGGATAGATTTAAAATCAAAAAAGAAATCAAGGCAATAACAGCGCAGGGAATAACATCAGGAACTGTTATAGGTGCTTTGCCGGTGTTTCTTGCTCTTATCTTATATGCTATTAACAGGGATTATATAATGATGTTGTTTACAGAAACAGCAGGACATTATATGATTGGTTATTGCGTTATAAGTGAGATAATTGGATTTTTGGCAATCAGGAAAACAGTAACAATTAAGTACTAGTAGTATTATAATAAAGGCGGTGGCAACCTTGGGATATGAGTTGGAATTTCTCGTAGTAAGTTATGCATTGCTGGGTCTTATAATTGTATTTATTATATTAGGTTCGCAAGGCAAAAATGAAGATATTAAAAACAGAAGAATAAAAGTTATTAATCAGGAAATAGATGATAATCCATTTAAAGAATTAAATGATAGTTTTGTCAATCGTATATTTGTACCTATACTCAACAGAGTTTCAAAGGCTCTTGACCAGGCAATGAATAATGAGGACAAGAAAAGAAGCAAAGCTATCAGCGATGCTAAAACTATTGAGAGACAATTGAGACTTTCAGGCGTAAAAGCATCTGTGCAAGGTTTTCAGTTTTTTAAAACAGCATTTATGTCCATAGTTGTAGTAATAACACTGTTTATTGCACTTATTTTAGATATTGATTTGAAATTTAAACTTTTAGTTTTTTTATTTGGATTAGTAATAGGAATGATGGGACCGACATTGTTCCTGAGATTAAAGGTTTCCAGTCATCAATCAGCAATCAGATTACAGATACCTGACGCAATGGATTTGTTGGGAACTTGTATTGAGGCAGGATTAAGTTTTGATGCTTCTTTGTTGAAGGTTGCAGAGAAAATGGAAGGACCATTTATTGATGAACTTCTTATTGTATACAACCAGATACAGATGGGAAAAACAAGAAGCGAAGCTTTACATAGTCTGGCAGATGGTTCGGATATTCCAGAGCTGAAGACTTTTGTTGCTGCATTAATTCAGGCAAATCAATTGGGTATTCCAATTAATAATGTTATGAAGATTCAGTCTGAGCAGCTTAGGGATACCAGAAGACAGCTGGCCAAAGAAAAGGGCGCAAAGGCACCGGTAAAAATGATGATACCAATGCTTATATTTATATTCCCATGTATACTGGTAATAGTAATGGGTCCTACTATATTACAGTTATTAGATATGTTAACATAATTTGGAGGAAAATTGAAACAGTACGTTAGTATAAAAAGCGACAGCAAGCTCGTGTGTGAAAACACCGAGCTTGCTAATACATTTATAAAAAGATTCTGTGGATTGATGTATAGAAAGGAACTGCCCGAAGGAGAAGGTCTTTTAATTGAACCATGTAATCAAATCCACACATTTAATATGAAGTTTGCAATAGATACTATATTTTTAGATAAAGACAATAAAATTGTATTTATTGATGAGAATATTATGCCGGGTAAAATAAGACCGCTTATTAAGAATGCAAGGAAAGTTCTGGAATTAAATTCGGGAACAATTGCCAAATTAGGGTTGCAAACAGGAGAACAATTGTATATAATAAATATATAAAAGGGGGCTTGTACCCCTTTATGGTGCTTTACAGAAAAGCATAATAAAATTTAGCACCACAATATGTGGTAATAATCCCTATAAAACCACAAAATATTTGATAATTAACATGCATTAATATAACAAGAGAAGGAGAGTGGGGTTTATGTCTAACAACATTCCAAAACCAAGAAAAGGATTGAGAAATAACGAATTTGGAGAAGTTTCAAATCAGGAAAATAATTATGGATTTTCAAATGTTCTTAGAGGTTATAATCCTAAAGAGGTAGACGAATATATTGATAATCTTCTTGATAATTACAGAAATGCCCAAAAAGTTCTTAATCAGAGACGAGAAGAACACGAGAGCGAGAAAGAACTGCTCACATGTGAGTTTGAAGGACTTAAAAGTCAGAGTCAGCACTGGGAAAGCAAGGCAGCTGAATTACAAAAGGTGGTAGATGATCTTAATGCTCAAATTACCAGCCTTCAGGCAAGTGGAGCGACAGATGGAGACGCTTTTTGGGAAGAGAAGCAGATGGAGTATCAGCTTCAGATAGAAGAGCTTAAAGAACAGTTAAAGACAGCATCACAGACGGGGCTTGCAGCTGATCAGGAAGCCTTTTTCCAGGGAGAGATTACAAAGTATCAGCAGAAGGTAAGTGATCTACAGACGCAAATTGACACTATGCAGGCAACTCATGCTGCAGGCGGCGCGGCTTCTGCAGAACAGGAAGCATATTATAAAAGCGAACTTGAAAAGTATGAGAAAAAGGTAGAGGACCTTGAAAAAGAATTGTCATTAAAGGTAGATTCATCTACAGAGAACGATGAAGCTATTAAGATGCAGACTAAGCGCTGGGAAGAAAAACTTAGTGCTTACAAAGCGGTTATAGACGATTTACAGGATCAGGTTAAGGATGTTGACAGACTGGTTACTGAAAATAGAGAATTAAAAGCAGAAAAAACCCAGTTTAATACAGAAAAGTTACAGCTGGTAGAGCAGATAGATGATTGTAATAATCAACTTGATGCAGTTAAGGCAGAAGTCGGTGAAAAAGAACGTGAACTTCAGGCTGCTAACCAGAAGTCATCAGAATTAGAAAGCAAGATTTCAGATATGGACGAAAAAATTCAGACTCTGGAAGCCAAAGCAGCACAGGTAGTTGTCCTTCAGGATCAGGTGGATGAGTATAAAGCAGCAAAGGAGCAGTTAGAGGTATCAGTCCAGGAAAAAGAAAATGAGTTAGAAGAACTTAAGATAGAGAATGAACTTGTAAAGAATGAACTGGAAGAAATGAAAGCTAAATATAATGATGAAGTTATTAATGCTAAGATTAATGAAGCTGTAGATGCGTGCGCAGCACAGTTTACATCTATTCAGGAAGCAATGAGAGCATTCGGGGAGCAGATCAGAAATGCCGAAGCAGCTATTAATGAACAAAAAAGGTAACAAGCAGTTCATAAGGAGAGATGGTTTTATGAAGTTTAAACGCAGTTTTCTTAAGGATGAAGAAGGAGCTATAGCTGTATTTGCAGCTATATGTATGGTGGCCGTACTTGGATTTGCAGCAATGACTATTGATTTTGGTCTTGCATATTATCAGAAAAACAGACTCCAGACCGCCTGTGACGCAGCTGCAATGGGAGCGGCCCAATCAATAGTAGGTCTTACAGATGCTTCTGCTATCGAACAGACAGCAGAAGAGGAAGCAATTTATTATTTAGAAAAAAATGGATTTGCTCAGGACGAATTAGAAGAGTGCGATATTGAAGTTCAAGATTATATAGTTACGGTAAAAGCAAAGTATAAGTCTATTACAACCTTTACTAATTTGTTTAAGGATGAAGATGGATTTGTATTAGGTTGTGAGGCAGCGGCCGGTTCAGAACAATTGCCTTCAGGTGGCGGGGCGAATGTTCCCTATGCTTTGTATTATGGGTCAACAGATGGAACTTTAAATCTTGGAGGAACGATTAATATAATTGGAACAGTGCATTCAAATGCTGATGTTAATGCTGCAGGCCGTGGAAGTATGACTACATTAGAGGTTTGCGGGAGTCTTACCGGGCATGATTCTGCATATGTTACCAGTGCATATAATACGACAATAAAAGAAAATGCCACGGTAGATCCTATCAGCAATTTTGCTTACCTTGGAACAAGTATTATGACGGCAATTGATGCAAAGTATCCGACAACAATCACAGTTCCTACAGATAGTACATGGGATAAGGTATTTACAAGTACATCCGATTTAGAAAGTTATTATGGAATTACCGGGAGTGATTATGCTACCGGTACTGATGGAACAACTTGGAAGTTGAATACAAGTTCAGAAGTGAATATAACTAAAGAAGCATTTTCAAGTGGAAATAGTATATGTTTTGATTCATCAGGCCAAACTACTGCTTTAAATATTTATGGAACAAAGTGGCATTCTAACTATGGTGTAGATATTGGAGGAAGTGCATATTTTTTGAATTCAGCAACAATATCTACAGGTGCTTATATAACTGTTAATGGCGATATCTATTGTGATGGGGATTTAGACATATCTCAATGGGGTTCAGAAGTTGATGTTAATATATATGGTAATATTTATTGTACAGGTAAACTTACAATACAGTCGTCGGCTAATGTATCGATATATGGAGATGTTTATGCAGGTGGAGCTGTGTATTTATCACCAAATTCTTCTTCTGAATTGAAGGTAAACGGTAACGTATATTGCGCTTCAGGAGATATTTATTTGGGTGGAGCTGACACAACAATAAATGGTTTTGTATATGCAGAAACTGGTAGCATTCAATGTGGAGCATCACAAGCGGGCAGTGTAAGTGTTTCAGGGGCCATGGTAGCAGAAGGTGATATTACCTTTCAGGGTTCAATGAAAGAGGTTACGGGCTCTTATGCAACTACAGTATATTCTAAAAATGGGGATATTACCTTTACGGCAGGTGCCGGAACATGTGGAACATATTCAGGAATTATATATTGTCCAAATGGAAATGTAACGTTAAATTCAGATATATATATATATGGAAATGTTATTGCATTAACGGCTAGTGCACAGCCATCAGATGGTGGTGGTTCAATTATAGATAGTTCCCAGACAGATTATGACTTAGGATATGATATTACTGGCGCTCCGAATGGTGGCAGTGGTGGCAGTAATGTCACTAGTGGAAAAACATCATTGATTAAATAGGTTTACATTATAGTTGTAAGGACTGTTAAATAAAAAACAGGTGCAGATATTTTGCACCTGTTTTTATATTACAGGAAATTTTTTTATTTCCTATAATATAAAAAAGCTGCCTGAGTTCAGGCAGCTTTAGCAAGTTTTAGAAAAGCTGTCCCGGAAGTTTTAATTTTTCCTTATAAGGAAATTCCTTATCAAACGTATCAGCTTCTGTCTCATCTACAAAATATCCCGGTGGGGTTGTATATTCTCCGGTAATCCTGTCAAGGTATCCCGGGTTGAGCTCCTTACATAGGAAGAATGATGCATCTTCGCCTTCTGCTAAACCATGATAACGGATGCCAAACTCACGGGCAAAAGTAAAACCACTCTTTCCATAAAATCCGATATTGCCTTCAAAGCATACTGCACCCGCACCAAACTCTGTCGCTTTTTCCAAAGAATAGTCCAGCAATATCTTTCCATACCCCTGACCTTTGTATTCAGGTGCAATACAGATAGGTCCCATAGTCATAATAGGAATATCAGTGCCGTCATCGGCTTTAATATTCGCTCTCATAAAAATGTTTTGACCGATGAGTCTGCCATCCTTCTCCATAACAAAATCAAGTTCGGGAACAAACGCTTTATCACTTCTCAGTTGATTTAACACATAATGCTCCAGACACCCCGGGCGATAAACATTCCAAAATGCTTCCCTTACAAGGTTTTCTACTTCACGATATTCTTCTTTTCTTTCTAAACGAATGTTATAGTCATTTTTATTCATTGATTTTCCTCCTGATGATTGTTGACTGCAATGCTGGGAGGTTTGGTTTAGATTGTATTTGCGCAAACCTCCCGGTCAGCCTACAATCTCCAATGTACTGTTCTTCTTCAAACATTAATCTCCTTAAAATAAATTTGATGTGCAAAATACACATAAAAGAAAATGGTGTAGACTCGTAAAAGGGACTACACCATCTTTTTTAAAATATTGCCTTATCCCTGTGGATAACCTCAAGGGGGTTTATAATTAAATAATTGATATTAATTATTCGGCTGAAATTGAATCAGTTGGACAGGCTCCTTCACAAGCGCCACAGTCAATGCATTCATCAGGATTAATAACAAACTTGTCAGCACCTTCTGAAATTGCACCTACAGGGCATTCTGCTGCACATGAACCACAGCTGATGCATCCATCATTAATTACGTGTGCCATAACTTCATCCTCCTTATACTCATTTAGTACTAACTATGCCCTTATTCTAATACAAAAAAAGACATATTGCAACATAAAAATAGGATTAACATTTGTTGCCTTTTATTATAGTGAATGATATAATTTTTAATGTATTAAATTATACGTTAAGAGATTAAAGAGTATGAATCATTCAATACATATAATTACCAGAGAGGTTAGGAATGTCACAAAATACAAAAAACAAAAAAGCAATTATCATTGGAGCCGGACCGGCAGGACTTACCGCTGCATATCAGTTGCTTAAGACTACAGATATTATACCTGTTATTATTGAAAAAGAAGACTTTGTAGGTGGAATATCCAGGACGGCGAATTATAAAGGTAATCGCATAGATATAGGAGGACATAGATTTTTTACTAAAAGCGATG